>JBBRYZ010000025.1:0-35018 GCA_038237165.1 Bacteroidales bacterium
AATATTCCTTTTCGGATTCGGAAGCTTATTTGATTTTTTTACCACGGAGGCATGGAGGGCATGGAGGTTCACGGAGGAAATTATTTTTCTGTGTTTCTCTGTATAATCAGTGCCTACGTGGTTTCATCTGTTTTTTCATCGCAAAGGACTTCCAACTTTTTTAAATATGTACCTTTGCAGGCACGTTGTACGCTATTATAAACTTTAAAACAACAGGATAACTAATTATGGCAGGTATATTATTTGATGAAATAGTTTTTGGTCCGGTAAAGAGCCGAAGGTTTGGCGTTTCGCTCGGGATTAATCTTTTGCCTTTGCATGGTAAATTGTGTACTTTTAACTGCGTGTATTGCGAATGCGGATTAAATGAAGATCATAAAAAAGAGAAACAGATCCTTTTTACAGCGGCCGAAATAAATGCTTCTCTGCAAAGTCGTTTCGAAGCTTTAAAAACCGGCGGGCTCCATCCAGACAATATTACCTTTGCCGGCAACGGCGAGCCAACCATGCATCCGGAATTTGAGACAATTGTCGAAAATACTATCGGTCTGCGCGATGAATTTTTCCCAAAAGCTAAGATTACAGTGCTTTCAAATGCGACCCGCCTCGACAGAGAGAATGTGAAAAGAGCCTTGCTCCGGATTGATAACAATGTATTGAAACTCGATGCCGGCACCAACGCCACTTTCCAGGCCATCAACCGCCCGACTTTCCCGATAACGCTCGACAAAGTATTGCGGGATTTAAAGAATTTCAAAGAAAACCTGACTATACAAACCATGCTTATCCGCGGAGAAGTTAATGGGGAAATGGTTGATAATACCACAGAAGAGGAAATTGGGTTGTGGTTAAAACATATCGAAGAAATCAAACCTAAATTGGTGATGTTGTACCCCATTGACCGGCAGACACCTTACAAAACTCTGGAAAAAGTTCCTAAAACTGAGTTCGATACTTTTACCAAAAGAATCGAGAAACTGGGAATTAAGGCAGAAGTGTTTTACTAGAAATTATCCGCATATTGCACAAATTATTCACAAATTAACACTAATATCTCCACAATTGCAGACGAAAGAAGTTGAATATCTGAAACTCTGCCCTTCTTTCCGATAGCTATCGGAAACGCTCAGGGTCCTGTAACTCTGCCCTTCGGCTACGCTCAGGATACTGAAACATTGAAACTCTGCGCTTCGACTTCGCTCAGCGACCTGAAACTATGAAACCTTAAATCCCTCATGCTGGAATACGACCCGAAAATTCTGCTTGCTTTTGCTGAAACCCTGAGCGGAAATCAGGAGATATTCCAATGGTTGATGCAGAACGGTTATCCTGAGCTTGCTGCCTTGAGCGCGTGTATGCGCGGCAGCGAAGAGGCTTTCGCTTGGCTGATGCAAAACGGGTATCCCCAATTCGGCGCCCTCGACCAGGCCATCGACAGAGATCCGAAAGCATTTATCTGGCTTCAGAAAAACGATTTCCAATTCCTGGCAATTCTGGCGGAAGCCTGCAACGCCAAACCCGAAGCCATTGATTATTTAAACCGAAAAAACCTTCCTATATTCCTCCTTATCGCCCGTAAGTTTATAGCTTTTCGCGATAACCAGACTTATGACTATCATAAGAAACAGTTTTAATTTCCTCCGATTTATTCTTTTGGTTTAACAGCCGAAAGGGCATACGATTAAACAAAAAGGACTAACCCGGTTATTCGCCAGATTAGTCCTATATTATTTATGCAAAATATAATCTATTTAATCACTTTTAGCGCTTCATCCACCGATTTCAGTATAGGATCAATAGAGATTGGAGCACCAACTGCATCCTGCATCCATGCCTGGGGCGTAAGGCGGCCAAGGGTATAAATACGATCCACTTCGGATGCAAAATTCTTTCCTTTGATAAACCCATCAATCTGGAAATCTATAAGCTGACCAAGCGGATAATTGGGAAGGTACAGCGGATTATCGATCATATGCGAATATACGGCCAGAATTGTCTCATCCTTAGTGCCGAATACAGGTGCATAATACAGGTTCCATACTTCTTTCGAAATGCGGATCACTGCTTCTTTCAACTGTGCCGGGGTAGCGGTTGGGTTGGCATACAGCCATTGCCAAACCTGCATATCAAGCAGCGAAACGCCCATAATTTCGTAACACGACCATATAGCATCGAGTGCTGCAAGATGTTCCTTGTCAGGATTATTGTCTTTGATTCCCAATAATGTGAGGTCGCGTTTCTGAAACAGGAATGCCAGCGCTTCGGTAAAAGCTGTATTTGGAACGCCTTGCAGCATATAGTAATCAATATCGTAGAGGTCGATGGTTTGTTCCACATTATGACCAAACTCGTGAACAGCAATATTATATCCTTTGTAATTCATTCCTTTGTCGGTCATTCGTGTACGGAGGCGGGCCTTATCGCCTTTCATATAGGCTCCTGCCGCATGACCCGATCCCCGTGCAGGATCAACCTGGATTTTCGATGCAATATACGATGCTCTTTCGGCGCTCCAGCCCAGTTTTTTAAGCATATTCGGCATATCTTTTTCGAAGGCAGCCGGTGTTGGATAAAGTTTCTGCGTTTTGGCAGTAAGATCGTCTTCATTCAGACCGCTGCGGGCTTTAAATCCATCGTACCAGATATCGAAAGGCTCGAGATTACGACCCAGTCTTTTGCTGATTAGCGCTGCCACTTCCTTTATTTCGGGCGAAGTAACCAGTGAAATATAAAGTTTTTGAATATCCTGTTCCGGGATTTCCATACCGGTTTCGAAAGCACGCTGGCTGTAGGTTGGCAAGGCCGGGTAATACGCATCGGTAGCATGGTATGCCTTAAAATTATTGAGCAACATTTCGTAACGGCGGTCAGGCTCAGCAGGGGCTTTCACTTCCTTGCCATCTTTAAGTACCTTATTGTCAGCGGGATTCCACTGGTATTCGCCGTTGTTGATCACCATTTCGGGAATGCTCTGATCGATAATGCGTTTCATCACCGAATAAATCATTTTCTGTTTTGGCAAGCCGTCGGCCTGGCCGTAATGTGATTTCAGTTCATCACGCAATCCCCAATGGGTAATCAGTTTCATGCCTGCCGGGAAATACGTTTTGCCCGAACCATCCACCAGTTTGTCCATCATGATATTGTATTCCGAAATATACATATCCGATTTTGCAAGTGCATCGCTTAGTTTTTGATTCAATTCGGCCGGCACCCGCGAAGTAAATGCATCACCCATACGGGCATAGGCCCAGTCGCGGCGGTTCCAGTTTTTTCCCATATCCGTTTTCTCAGTCAATGTATAAAACGGGAAATTCAGCATGGTAATAAATGCAATTTTGTTGGCAAACAAATCATCCGTAAGATGCGACGAAGGCGAAAAGGATGCGAACATTTCGTCGATGGGAGTAAGTTCGTCTCCGCTCAAATCGACCGGCACCCGCAGATCCATGCCCATTTTGTTGTAGTTGCCATAAAGCACCTCAAAACTGCGCTGTAGTTTATTGAACAAAACATTGAGTTTTGCGGTATCGGCTATAAATTTTCCGGTACAAAAAACCGTGAATGCCTCCTGATCGCCATCCTGTTTTTCCCAGAGCGAAGCCACCTGTTTTACACCGCGTTCGATGCGTGCTTTTGAAGCTTCACCGCATGAATCGGTAAGTTGCTTAATTGTTTTATCCAGCGTAGCCTGGTTGATAAAAGCCGGTTTTGTTTCCATAACTGAAGCAGTTGGTTTGTTGCACCCGGTTGCCAGTAATAGGATTGGCAATGCCAGGAAAAGTAAATATTTTTTCATGTTTAGCTGTTGTTTGGTAGCTGATTAATTGGCCAAAGATAGAGGGAATTTGGATATTTGAACAGGTCCGGAAACAATAAATTAATAAAGATCATAATTGATGCGAATCAATTGATATATTTGAAGTTTGATAAAAGAAACTCTGCCGCACGTGTCAAAAAATAAGTCGTGTGCGAATTGGGGAATAAAAAAATACAATAAATCAATATTTCTTATCCAGGGAATAAAAATAAATTATAAATTTGACATTGATTTATGCTATAAATCGGTTTAATCTATTATAAATTACTTTGTTTCAGCAAATTAATAATTAATCATATATGAACAAGAAGCTTTTATTTATCTTCGCAATTACCTTTTTCCTATTCAGAACCGAAATTAAAGCTCAGGCATACGATGGGCGGATTGACAGGAAATTATTTCTCGGGTACACAAATATAGGCGGCTATTCAGGTGCAGAAATAAAATTTGAATATGGAACGAATGATTTAATCTCAACAGGAGCTGATTTCAGGTATCTTTTTATTGATACGCCTCCCACAACCGATCAATTTGAAAAGTCGGATTACTTTTTTCAAAAAGCTGATTTTGGGATATTCCTCAATTTCCATCCCATCCAAACTATAAAGAAATCTACAAAGTTCGATGTATATATCGGGCCTTATGTATCTTTAAAATCAATTGGTTTACAGTTGGGAGCCAAGTACAATTTCACAGAAAGAATCGGAGTTTACATAAACGGAATTCAGAGTTTTGGAAATTCCTTTTTCGGTATCGGAGGTTTGCCTGATGATTTTGGAAATTATTATGGGAAGAAAACGTATGTTTCAGCAGGTATATCACTTAATGTGTATTGATTTTTTGAAAATACTTACCTGGAACAGACAGAACAAATAGCTCAAACCTACATTTAATAAATTATTGATATTCAACCAATTGGTGTAATTATTTTATTTCTTATGCGACTTCATTTCTTCAAACCAGAAAGCCTTCATTTTACCAGGCAAATCAATCAATCCAAACAATTTAGCTTGTTCATTCTTTTGATATTCATAACCATGGTATCGAAGGCACAGGAAATCAAAAGGGCTGAATTGGATTTAAATGATGATTTATATTATGCCATGGCCTCGCCGGTAAATGAATATGGGCTGCTTTGCCAGCAATATTCCGAAAAAAAATCAAACCTGAAAGGAAATTGCCAAATCGATTTTTATTCGAGCGATCTGATTAAATTAAAAACCGAATTACTCACCATCGAAGCCAGATGCAACGCCGCTGTATTGTACCGGAAGGATGAAAAAATCTATACTTTATATACAACCAAAAGCAATAGATTTACGTTGGTGACTGCTGATGTTAAAGCTTGTAAAACAACACAAATATCAGGCGAAATACCCTCAAATACTACGATCTTGCAGTTTGTTGTTTTAGGCAATTATGCCTTTTTGCGCGCCATGGTAGGTAAGCAAACACCGCTTTTACAAATTAATTTAGCAACGGGGAGGCTACAGGAATTTCCAATCCGCATTAAAGATACAAGGGAAAGAATGTTGACATTAAAAGATATACAAGTATTGAATAATGAGCTGCTCTTGTTTATCAGATCTGATGTTGATAGCCGGACTGTAGATTTATACCTTTCGAAGTATGATATAGAAGGAAAGCCCATAAAGGCTATAAATCTTACGAAGAAAATCAGTGAAAAGATCATTAGCGTAAAAACTTCGAATATTGATGGGAAAATTATCCTTTCGGGTACTTACTCCAAAACGACAGATGATTATTCACAAGGAATATTTTTCGCTGAACTTTTACAGGATGAGGTTGTAAATTTTAATCCCTATAATTTTCTGCATTTAAAAACGCCACCCGCCCATCTTTCGCAAAAAGAACAGTCGGCACTGGTTCGTAAAAGTGGTCATCTGGAAGAGAAAAACACAGAGCTTCTAATGAATACTTTAATGGTGATTCATGCAGCTGAAAAATCAAACAATGGATATATAATTGTTGGTGAAATGTACACTGCGAATTATTGGGGTAATATAGTAAGTTACTTGTACAACCAGGCCATTCTACTTAAACTAAGTACTTCGGGTGAATTAATCTGGGATGAAAATCTCAAAATGGATTTAGGCCTCGACTACGGATATAATGTAAGCGAACTGGTGTCGGTAACGGAGAATCCGGCAGGTGATATTTCAATGGCTTTTGTAAATAAAAATGTAATAATAAGTAAAAGTGTAAATAGTAATGGCAAAGTTATAAAAGAAAAAAAAGTCGATCTCAATGCGTTAAACAATAATAAGACAAAAAGAACTTTTTCAACAGTAGAGCATTGGTATTCAAATTACTATATTGCATCGGGATTTTTAAAAAACGCATCTGCAGCAAAAAAAGAGCAGAAAAATGTATTCTTTCTAAACAAGATTAGTTTGGAAGAGTAATTCTCCTTTGTTTTCAATATGTGAATAATTACCGGCTCTCGGAAATAATATCAATTTTGTTTTTTCGAATCCCGAAGAGATCTAACAAATATAGAAGGGTGATTAATTGACAATATGCGACCCGACGGGGTCGCAAATTTCTATAAACCTATGATGTTCCTGCTCCCGATGCTAGCTACCTAACTTTTTGTAATCAGTGCCTTACTTTTGATGCAGAGAGCCTTACTTTTGATGCAGAGAGCCTTACTCTTGATGCTGAGCGCCGTACTTTTTGTAGTCAACGCCTTACTTTTGATGCTGAGTGCCGTACTTTTAATGCTAAGTGCCTTACTTTTGATGCTGAGAGCCTTACTCTTGATGCTGAGCGCCGTACTTTTTGTAGTCAACGCCTTACTTTTGATGCTGAGTGCCGTACTCTTGATTCTGAGCGCCGTACTCCTGATGCTGAGCGCCGTACTCCTGGTGTTCACTTCCTTACTCCTGGTGTTCACTTCCTTACTCCTGAAGATCCCGACCTATTTCCTGGAGGTCCCGAACTATTTCTCGAAGCTACCTGTATCGCTTTTAATGAACCTTTAAAATCAATACCCATTATACCTCACAATCTCCTCCATCGCTTTCCGTATTTTAGTCCTCAGCCGATATCCCTCAACCGCATATCCCAGACTGATAACCAGTCCGATGGATTTGTCCGAAGGTATATGAAGCAGTTTTTTAATTTTATTCTCCTGGAACCAGCCTATCATGCAGGTTCCCAAGCCCAGTTCGGTTGCCTGCAGGCAGAAATGTTCAGCTGCAATTCCTATATCTATCAAAGGCCATTCCTTTTTCTTTATCAGCATAGCCACCTGTGTGAACAACTTCGCTTTTTCCAGAACAATCACTATCAATACCGGCACCTGCAAAGTGTATTTATTAATCAGTTTGATATCGCTGAATGTGGCTTTGGCCACTTCGGTTCGCAATGGTTCCTGATCAACAACAATAAATTTCCAGGGCTGGCTGTTGCTGGCCGATGGCGCCAAACGGGCAGCTTCCAGGCATTTGGTAATCTTTTCGGGCTCAACCGGTGTAGCGGCATAGCGGCGAACGCTTTGGCGGGAAAGTATTAGTTTTGTGAAGTCCATAAATAAGGCAAAAAAATAGCCTTTGCAAATATCAGTCACATAATTGAATAATACCAAATTATTGTAAAGGTAAGACTGAAAAAACCCGGAACAACTCAACTTGTTCCGGGTTAATTATTCAGATTTCAGGTCGTGGTTATTTTACTTTTTGGCAGCGCCGGGACTTATTGCATTTACAGGAGTTTCTTCCCAATCTTTGGATTTAAGGCTCGATATTATTGTTGAAACACCATCTGAATCATAGATCACGCGGCCTTGCTCATTACCCATCCACCGACCATGAGGATCGCCATAATCGTCGAGCATAAAATTGGCAAAATGGAAATCTTTAATACCTTTAGAAGTAATTGTTCCTGAAATAATCTGAAGAACTTCCGCCGAATCGCCGGAATTAAAAGTGTGCACTTTTACAAATAGCGAAAAATCATTTCCGTTTCCCGAAATAAAACCACCAATGCCCTTTCCTGTTTCAGCACCGGCCGCATAATCGAGTTTAATGGTTAGTTTATCGTTATCCTGATCGTACAGCTTAACCCTGTAATCCGCAAATTTAGAGCCTATAGTATAATCATTGGGCACAGTGCTGGCTTTCAGAATAAAGGGCGCAGCTATATAAATATTTGTTAATAAAGCAGGTTTTGTACCTTTATTTATTGGCATACCCAACGCTATAATTTTGTTCAGCGTCGAGTCGGGTACAATGTTTTGAATTTCCTTGCTTAAGGTAGGTTTTTCATCTTTTTTGCAGGAAGCAAAAAATAAGGAAAAGGCTGCAATAGCAATACAACCTGTGAATAACATTTTTTTCATACTCAACTGGTTTAAAGGTTAATAATAGTGGCTTTGGTAATTTCAAACTAACTACTTACGACACAATAATAAATTAGCTTTCCCGGTTGAAAACAAAGAAATGTTGATCATTTATTTCACAATCGGAGTCATTATTGGATTGAATAATTCGCTACGTCAGATTTGAAATCAATAATAAAACTAAGAACTGATATAATTGTTCAATGCATATAACTATACTTCAGAGAATAAACTTGTTTTCAATTGTTAAATGGCAAATAAAATCTGAATTTATGGTTCAGAAATAAACTCCCACCCTGAATCCTCCATCCAGCAAGGTTCCCGAATAGCCATAATCGACCCACGAATTATTATACCAGGCATCAAAACCTTCAAGGTGGTTATTACGGCTGATGCGGATGCCTGCTCCGGAATAAACATCAAAATAAACTTTATCGCCTATCAGCCACTGGTAGCCCAGGTGGAAATTCCCCCCGTATTTGGTAAGCCGGGTGTTCATTTCACCATTTGCCACGCCAAAGTATTCCACTCCGTTTTCGTTGAAAGGTGCAGAATATTCGCGGTTTTCGTTAATTGAAAAATACTGGAACATTACTCCGTACTGCACATAATACCCATGAGGTTTCATACTGCCGGGTTTCAGATATATCTTATGTTTAATATCCATCCCTAAACCCCACATATCTTTGAAATCGTGGTTATACCTATTCCCTGTAACCATAAAAACCTGTGGAGAAAAAATAAGCCACTGACTTGATTTTTTTGAGATGCTCTTATCGATATCAAAACGCATTCCGCCCGAAATGGTATATTGCGGCACAAAACCTATAGCCAGCCGCGGCCCGAAAGGCTCCACATCCTGCGCCAAACCATAAATTGTAATTGATAGCAGAAAACAAAAAATTAAAATATATTTCTTCATAATTATAGCTCTATTGGTATTGCACTGATCTTTTGGAATCCACCGGCTGTTTGTTTATATTGATAAAGCCCGTCGGAAGCTATCACAATAATACGACCCTGCTGATAAATAACATCCTGTGCCTCAATTCCTGTAATATAATTTATCTCTACAGGATTATGCTTGTCAGATACATTGAAAATCTTTAAACCATCGTTGCACACATAAAGGGTATCGTTATTGATATCAAGCCCAGTGGGATTAGTAAGATTAAGTGTTTTTACAGGCTGTGGCGAATTCAGGTTACTGATATCAACAATCTGCAATTCATTGGCACCATTGGAACACCGCTGATTTCCGGTATTGAGTGTAATGTATGCATATCCGTTTTGTGCTACCACCGGGTCGCAGGATCGAATATGCTGAAAATATGTAATGTATTGAGGGTTGGCCGGATTACTCAAGTCGTACACAAACATGCCGGTTTCGGTTCCCAGCAAAAGTGAATTTTGGTACGGATATATGGTTTCGGTATAAATACCCAATGATTTATCTGCCATCTTTTGTGGGTGCTCGGCATCTGCAAGGCTTATGGTATGAAGGGAGGATTGATCAACCGTATAAAGATAATTGCCCGAAATGGTAAACCTGGCCAGCGATCCGCCTTTGCCTGAAAGCTCCCCGCTGAAATCACTTTTTTCGCTCATGGCGCAGCCTGCAATTATACAGGGAATGATTAACAGCAGTAAATATGTTTTTATAGTTTTCATAGTTTTAGCTTTTCGGGATTAGCGTTTCTTTTTCCAGGCTACAAGAATTCCATTTTGGGGTCTGAACTGGTTTACAGTTCCTGTTCCCCAATACCCGTCGGGCGATTCCGTTTCGGGAAAAATGCCTTTGATTCGTGCCGTTACCTGTACGGTCGCAAAATTATCGGCGGTTTTCAACGCAATAAGATCAACGGCGTTATCAGCGTATAAGATGTTGTTTTTCACAGCCATATCAATGCATCCATCGATATGGACAAAAGCTATTTTTTGTGGCGAAGCCGGGTTGCTGTTATCGATCACATGTATTCCCTTATATTTCTCATTTACAAGAATATAATGCCCGTACAGGTATATCTTCCCTGTATTACGCAGCGGTTGCGCGGCTTCGGTTTTCACGGCCTGCTCCATTTCTGACCGGATCATATAAACCGGCGTATAATTACCATAGTATATGGGTTCGGATGCGGAAAGCAAAATACCGGTGCCAATACTGATTAAAGTAAAAAGAAAAGAGAAAAATGGTTTTTTCATAATCTGAAATTATTAAAATGGAAATACTTAAACCATACTGTTTGGGCTTTATTATTTGGATGATTTGCTTTTTCAATATCAAAGAATGTATAAAGGGGAGGAGAAAATGAAAATGGTTGTATGTAAGATGAAGGAAATAATTGACGAGGTACGAAGTATGATTTTTTGAATATTTGCGATTTACGAGGTACGATTTACGATTGGGGACGTTTCTATTAAAGATTTCAGATTTACGAGGTACGATTGAACTATTCTATTCATAATTTGTAAATCCTTAAAATTCGCACTTGGGTAAATCTTCATTTATAAATCCTTCTAATTCGTACCATGTAAATTCTTGCCTCATTAATTCCATTTAAATTATCTGCAAAAGTTTTACCTTTGTCGCCCAACAGATAAAAAATATTTTATGAAAGACATCAGCTACGCTTTAGGCTTAAGCATTGCAAGTAATTTAAAGAATTCAGGTGTAGATGCACTTGATATCGAGCATTTCACAAAAGGCCTGAACGCCATTTTAAACAACGAAGAAATTGGCATGTCGCCCGACGAGGTAAACAAAATACTAAACGATTTTTTCGAAGGTATGCAGAAAAATGCAGAAGGCAACAACAGCGAAGACGGCAAGGCTTTTCTGGCCGAAAACAAATCCAAATCCGGCGTTATCGAAACTGCCAGCGGAC
Organism: Bacteroidales bacterium; assembly: GCA_038237165.1. GTDB lineage: Bacteria > Bacteroidota > Bacteroidia > Bacteroidales > UBA4417 > UBA4417. The sequence goes on from JBBRYZ010000025.1 coordinate 11,069, forward strand.
TTCAGTATTCGGTTATTACCGAAGGAAGTGGAGTAAAAGCCACCGCCAAAAACCAGGTAAAAGTACATTATACCGGAACGCTGATCGACGGAACCGTATTCGACAGTTCAGTAAGCCGCGGCGAACCGGCTACATTTGGTGTAACCCAGGTTATTTCGGGTTGGGTCGAAGGACTGCAACTGATGTCGAAAGGCTCGAAATACAAATTCTTTATCCCATCAAACCTGGCTTACGGAGCGCAGGGAGCAGGTAAGTCAATTGGACCAAATGCAACACTTATATTCGAAGTGGAGTTATTGGAGATTATGTAATTGAAACCAGATTTCTAAAAACTGAAAACCGCCTTAAGTAAGACTTTGGGCGGCTTTTTGCTATTTATAGGCTGAGATATATCCCGAATTAAAATATTATACATTATTAATGTAAAATATCTTATTTTTGTAAAGTAATTTAATCTCAGCAGCATGTTAAAGGATACGCTTAAAGCCATTATGCTTTCACAAAAGGAATGGCTTAAGCCAGATAGTCAGGAAATACAGCGCGAACAGTTTGAAAAATTCAGGAACCTCCCACCATTCACATACATCATTACAGGCGTTCGCAGGTCTGGTAAAAGCACATTTCTGAAGCAGATTATGTTGAATGCAGACTCGCTTAACTATTTTAATTTTGAAGATAGCCGTGCAATTGAATTTCAGGTAAGTGATTTTCAGGTATTGGAAGATTTATTTGACGAAATAAACGGGAATAATCAACGGTTGTTTTTTGATGAAATTCAAAATATAGAAGGGTGGGAACGTTATGTGCGTGATGCTGTTGACAGGGAAAAAACCATCATTATTACCGGTTCAAATGCCCGGTTGCTAAGTAAGGAACTTGGGACTAAACTAACAGGCCGGCATTTAGATTTTGAAATGTTTCCCTTTTCGTACCGCGAATTTTTGCGTTTTTATACTAACCTTCCTGGCAAGGAATCTTTTTTGTCGTTTATTACAAATGGTGGATTTCCCGGATTTCTGCATATTGGCAAAACTGAAATGTTGTCAACATTGGTTATTGATATTCTTTACCGAGATATTTTTTCGCGATACAACCTCCGCAATAAAGATGCTTATAATAAAATTGTTAGATTCTTGCTCAGTAATATAGGCAAAGAAGTGTCATTCAACAACCTGAAAAATACGTTCGAATTAGGCTCGGCTACCTCGGCAATGGATTTTCTGCAATATCTTACCGATGCATATCTGCTTTTTCTGGTTCCGCTATATAGCACTTCGCTTAAAATACAAGCCCGGAATGCTCGTAAAGTTTATGCTGTAGATCAGGGATTAGTAAACTTTTACTCAGCTTCAGGCTCGCCTGATTATGGCCGGCTTCTTGAAAATTTGGTGTTTCTGGAATTGCGACGATCGGGTAATGAGATTTGGTATTACAGAGAAAAAAAGGAATGTGATTTCGTTATAAAATCCAGTAATAACAAGTATTCGGCAATACAGGTTTCATGGGAAGTGAGCCAACAGAACGCGAAACGCGAAACTGAGGGTTTGCTGGAAGCCATGCGAAAATTTGATTTGGCTGAAGGAAGCATTATCACTTTTGATCAGGAAGATAATTTAAACATCGAAGGAAAACTAATTAAACTAATTCCGGGTTGGAAATGGATTACAGAAAACTATAAAATTTGATTTATCTCAATTAGTACTGGAAATATATTTACATTACTAATGTAAGCTATACGAACATTGTTTAATATTTAATGCGTATCAAGTGTTGAATTAATGTTTCGACTATTAAGGCGTTAAACTTTTCCAGAGTTTAAGAGTTTAAAACTCTGGAAAAGTTCGCCTGGCAATTAATAAGTTACAAATTCAACCCTTGATTGGAATATAAAGTTAAGTTATAGATCTCCGGGAATCCTTGTTTTGAGGTTACTCTGTTTGGGATTATGTAATTGAAAAAATATCTATAAAAACTGAAAACCGCCGGAAGTAAGACTTTGGGCGGTTTTTTTGTTTCTTAGCTTAATTAGGAAATAATTCTCAGCCTAGAGATATTAGAAATATAATCTCTTTGCTTTTGAGTCAATGGTTTAAATATTGCCCTCATATAAATCCCATATCGGGAAGCACATTTCATAGTCATTCCATATTATATCACCATATTGAATGGTATATTCCTGGAATAATTTTTTATCCAGGTATCTCCTGGTCATAGGGTTTCTTGCATTTTGAAGAAAGGTGGAAAAATCAATGGTCTTTTCAGTTCCATCAGAGAAAGAGAACATGATTTTGTATTCCCCCAGATACTGTGCTTTATTGATTGAAATTACCATTGTGTCAGATCTTTTGGGTTATGTTTTCCGATTTTATTTCAATATTATAAACAAAGAAGTCAATCCATTTTCGAACAATATCATCCCTGTATAGCTCAACAATCATTTTGAATTTCTTCAAATTCTGTTTGTCCAACGGTTCTTTCCCTTTGACTTCCTTTATCAGAATCTCAATAAACTTTCCATTTTTAAATATAATCTCTGCTTTACTTTCTTTATCCTGGTATTTCCCATGAACATGAATAGGTTCGTGTTCCTGAGAATAGAACAAAAAAACCAGGCCAAAATATTCATAAAGCTTGGGCATATGCATAATCTTTATACAAAGATAATTCATTTTGGAAAGCTTCAAAGAAAAGATTCGTTGGATGTATTGTTCAAAAACCCTCTTCTGTTCAATAGAACCAGATGCAGGTGGAGGATAACAAAGGAATTCGGATTTTTCTTAAAAACTGGATAATTTCAAACCATTTTCACTATCTTTGATTAACAATATCCGTTTATGAAAATTCCCGGCTTTCTTGATGATTTTATAAACCTGTTATATCCCAGGGTTTGCGCCGCCTGCGGCAATTCGTTGTTCAAGCACGAGGAAATTATCTGCACTTATTGCCTTTATCACCTTCCTAAAACCAACTACCACCTGATGAAGGAAAGTCCGCTGGATCAGGTTTTCTGGGGTAGGGCGCAACTGGCTAATACCTCGGCCTTATATGCTTTTCAGAAAAAAAGCAAGGTGCAGCATCTTATTCATCAACTCAAATACAAGGGCCGTAAGGATGTAGGCATTCACCTTGGCAAATTACTTGGCTCCGACCTGGCAAAAACCGAAGCTTACAAAGATATTAGTAAAGTGATTCCCGTACCTTTGCATCCCGACAAACAACGCAAACGCGGCTACAACCAGAGTGAGCAATTTGCTATCGGGCTATCAAAAGCAATGAATATTGAAATGGACGCCACTTCATTTATAAGGACTGTTGCAACTGAAACCCAGACCCGGAAATCGCGTTTTGCACGCTGGGAAAATGTAAAAGAAATTTTTAAAGTTACTGCTCCCGAAACGCTTGCCAACAGGCATATACTTCTTGTGGATGATGTGATTACAACCGGCGCCACCCTTGAATCAGCAGCTCATATTTTACTTGCTGTTGAAGGAGTTAAACTTAGTGTAGCGTGTATCGGATTTGCAAGAGAGTAAACTATACGAATACAACCAGGCAAGATAAATCTGTCATTCATAAAATAATTATCTGTACCATGAGACACCACTTTCTGTACAAGGCTCTCCTTACTTTGGTTTACATGTTAATTTCAACTTCACTTTTAGCTCAAACTTCAGTGTTAACAACAGAACTGAATAAAAACTGGGAATTCAGGCAAACCGGCACCGACAAATGGCTGCCTGCAACTGTGCCCGGCACGGTTCATACCGATTTGCTGGCCAATAAAAAAATTGAAGATCCTTATTACAGGCTTAACGAGCGCAGCATTCAGTGGATCGATAAGGTGGATTGGGAATACCGTACTTCAGTGAATGTGTCGCCTGAAATGGCTGCTAAGAATCATATACTCATGGAGTTCGAAGGGATTGATACTTACGCGGATGTATTTGTGAATGATCACCTGGTGCTTAGCGCGGATAATATGTTTCGCACCTGGTCAGCAGATGTAAAAAATTATCTTAAACAAGGGGGAAATCAAGTCCGGATTTTATTCAAATCGCCGGTTGTAATTGGATTACAGAAGCAAGAAGTTTTAGGTTTCGGGCTTCCAGCCGGAAACGACCAGTCCGTTACAGGCGGCCTTGGGAATAATACAATTAGCATGTTTACCCGCAAAGCCGGCTACCATTTTGGCTGGGACTGGGGCCCACGGCTCGTTACTTCTGGAATCTGGCGCACTGTTTATCTGAAAGCCTGGGATGATCAGAAAATTGAAAATATTCATGTTGTACAGAAATCACTTGATCCCAAATCGGCCAAATTACAGATGGAATTGGAAATAACATCCGATCAGCCTGTTAACCAGCAAATTGGCATCAAAGTAAATGACATCCTGGCAAAGACTCAAACCATTGAATTAAAGAAGGGAACCAATTTATATACGCTCGATTTTGAAATTGCCAAACCAAAACTCTGGTGGCCTAACGGGCTAGGCGAGCAAAATCTTTACTCAATCACTGCTTTATTGGGAAGCGGTCCATCGCCGGTTGATAGCAAATCAGTTAAAACCGGGTTGAGAACCATTAAACTTATCCGTACTCCCGATGCCGATGGCAAAGGTGAAAGCTTTTATTTTGAAGTAAACGGAAGACCCGTCTTTATGAAAGGCGCCAACTATATTCCGAATGATATTTTCCTACCCCGGGTTACACCCGAAAAATACGAGAATGTTGTAAAGTCGGCTGCTGATTGTAATATGAATATGCTTCGCGTATGGGGAGGCGGCGTTTACGAAAATGATCTCTTTTATGATCTTTGCGATAAATATGGGATTCTGGTTTGGCAGGATTTTATGTTTGCCTGTACGATGTACCCCGGCGATACAGCCTTCCTTAATAATGTTAAAAATGAAGCCATCGATAATGTGAAGCGCCTGCGAAACCATCCCTGCATGGCTATCTGGTGTGGCAACAACGAAATAGAAGTTATGTGGGCGCAATGGGGAGATGAAAAAACTGGCTGGGGATACAAACAAACCTACACAACTGCGCAACGCGAAGTGATCTGGAATGCTTACGATGCTATTTTTCATCATATTCTTCCAGCTGTTGTTTCTGAATTTGCCGGGGATCAACCCTACTGGCCATCTTCGCCTTCCGCCGGATTTCAGAAACTTGCAAATTACGAAACGCGATCAGGCGATATGCACTACTGGGGTGTATGGCACGGATTACATCCGTTCAGCGATTTCCGCAAATACAAAGCACGGTTTATGAGCGAATATGGCTTCCAGTCGTTTCCCGAATTTAAAACCGTTCAGAAATATACCATTCCTTCCGATTACAATATCGAATCAGAAGTTATGGCTTCGCATCAGCGATCGGGGATAGGCAACCTCCGCATTAAGCAATATATGGCCGAGGATTATAAGATTCCCACGGATTTTGAACAGTTTCTGTATATCGGGCAGGTTTTGCAGGCCGAAGGTATCAAAACAGCCATGGAATCGCACCGTATGGATATGCCCTATTGCATGGGCTCACTTTACTGGCAAATTAACGATTGCTGGCCGGTAGCATCATGGAGCAGTATGGACTATTACCAGCGCTGGAAAGCAGTGCAGTATTTCGCACGCGACGCTTACAAAAACTCGATTATTACTTCGGTGGAAGAAAATGGTAAATTCAGGGTTTACGGCGTTTCGGATCTGCTTCTGACACAAAAGGGATCGTTACAATTAAAACTGATTGATTTGAAGGGAATTACACTTTGGGAACAGACTGCAAAGGCGCAATTACCGGCAAATTCTTCGGCAGTTATTTTTGAGGCTGATACTACTGAATTGCTCAGCCTGGTTGGCAAAACCAAATGTATGATGGTAGCCACCTTTGAATCAGGAAAGAAAGTAATTGATACAGATTATCATTACTTTACCAAAGTTAAAAATCTTCAGCTTCCGAACCCTGGAATAAAACTTGATGTACAGGAAACACCAGATAATTATTTAGTTACCATATATTCCGAAAATCTTGCTAAAAATCTTTTCCTTACCAGCACCAACAGCGAGGTTCAGTTTTCGGATAATTTTATGGATATACTGCCGGGGCAATCAATTACGGTAACTTGTCCGAAAACAATCGGTTTGGAGGAGTTTAAAAGCGGGTTGAAGTATTTGACGGTGTATGAGACGGGGAGATAGACTGGGTCTTGGAGGGGGGTATAGTTAGTGCTAACGGTTTGGCGATATGTTTTAGCTGCCGATTTCGAAGCACTTTCCTGTCAAATTACATGTAAGTTTATTAGATACAAAAAACGCTGAAACTCGCCCTATCCCGGCAATAAAATATAGTGCCTGTTACCGCCTGGTGTTGAAAAGCCATCTTGTATATTAATTAATTACTGATTTACTATCTTGTTTAAGATTTTTATTAATACCATTCCAATGTTCTTATCCACATTAAAATTACTTTCATCTCTATTATCTATAACATAGACAGCATGTCTATCTTCTTGTCTATGTTTATAACTACTTTCATCCCTATCATTTATAACATGGACAGCATGTCTATCTTCTTGTCTATGTTTATAAATACTTTTATCTCTATTATCTATAACATAGACAGCATAACCATCTTCTTGTCTATGTTGCACAGTATCTCAACTTTGGTGATTTAGGATTTTCTCCATTAGTTTTAATAAGTTTAAATTCAAGCATTTTGCCAAGATGTCTACTAGTAGTTCTGGCAGTTATTCCAAACTGAATGGTATATTCTTTAGCAGAAATCTCATCTTTACTTTTTATCCATTCAAAACCTTTAAGTTCATCATCATTTAACTCACCTATTCCTTTACGTTCAGAAACTTCAGCAATTACTTCCATATTACGTGGAAATCTCAGAGTTAAAAAAGGGTCTTCAAATGAAAACTCAGGAAGAGGTAGATTAAAATCTGCATATAGCGACCTGAGTGCTTTCATACCAAATCCTTTTTCCTCAACATAGTCCATCAAACTAAAAACATAAGTAATTATTGGATTTCTACTGATTGAAGGTGCTTTAAATGTATTCAGTTGTTCAAGCGAAATTGACGGTAATGGAGCACCTGGACTTTTAATAACAATTTTAAAATTGTCAATCTCAATAGAAGATTTTGCTCCCTCAATCATATAATCCCGGTGTACCAGTGCATTAATTATTGCTTCACGAAGAACTTTTGGTGGAAAATCTGGAATATCTTTTCGTTTAAAAGAAGAAGTATCTTTTGCTAGTGGTAAAACTTTTAAGAGCCATTCTTCAATTATATCTGGAATTAAAACTAGAGGTTGATCAAAAGTTTTTGGTTCAACTTTATCCGTCCCATATTCAACGGATGCCATAAAAGCTGCTTGTTTGAACTTGCTCCTTGGGTTTTTTCCAAAAAGCAGAATGCCAATCCCCGTTGGTCGGTATATTTTATCTTTATCATCAAATTGCACTACACCAATATCAGCAAGATACTCATGAAAAGTTGTATCTGAAAACTTGAATGATAATTTTGCTTCAGTGATAAACTTGGTTAATGCCTCATCAGAAAACTGGCTTAAATCAGCTGTTTTAATGGGCGTTTCAATTGGAGTTAATAAATCATCTTCCTCTTTCTTTTTCTTTCTTTCATTTGCCTGTTTAATAAACTCAGTATTTTCATCTTCAATAATTTTCTGAAGATCTCTATCAAACATTGCTATTTTGACATGATTATCCTCAAGGTGTTTTATTCCTTTACCATAAACGGTATAATCCGGATCAGTAATACCTACATAAACGGTTTTAATTCTTGCTTTTGATGTTCTTTTACAACAAGCTATTTTAGGCGGATTTCTTTCAACACAAGGTTCTAAAGTGGTGAACAAAATGCAGTCATCAAGCTTTTTATTGCCAAGTTTTCTTTCAAGCAAAGTGAATTCTGCATGATCACCATCTCTAAGTTCACCTCGATGTGCTCTTTCAATTTTCCCATCGGGAAATAATAAAATTGCACCAACCTTTGGTGGCACTTTGCCGTCAGGCCTTGGTTCATTGAGACTTTTATTCATCTCCTCAATTGCCAATTCCATGTATGGTCTTGGATTAAATTTTTCTTCCTTTTCTTTCTGCTCTTTCACAATTTTATATTTTCAAATTATGACGATCGTTTCTGTTTTTTACACTTGGCTATAACTATAATTTAAGCATCCCCTATTCCTCAATCCTTTCACTAATTAGGGAATCGCTTCACAACTTCCCTCCCAAAACCGTCGTTTTCTTATAATGCTTAACCTTACCATCCATATTAAATATCTCAACAAAAACAATATACCGGCCAATCATTGCTTTGGTTCTGTCGTTTGTAATTCCGTCCCAGCTGAAAGCTCCGGATGTACCGCATAATTCATGATTTACCAGGTTGCGGATCAGACGGCCTTTGGCATCGTAAATTGTAACAGAGGCATTGTTGCCGGGAGCGCCAAATGAATAAGCTATCGTGAGGTTATCATTATACCCGTCATTATCGGGCGAAAATATATCGGGCGAAAGGGTGATTTCATTTTCATCCATAACTGCAATCCCAAACTGTGAATTTTTATACCCGGGAGTAGCATATCCAACCGCTTCGGAGGCCGAGTGCCAGTTGGTAATATCGTTCGAGCGTCTTTCGGGACTTATCCGTTCAAGAGAAACACCATCGAGGTTGGTTAGCAATGGATATTGCATAGAAGTATTGTAGGAAACCACATCGATCAGCAGGCCACTTTTGTTTGTTATGGCAACCACGCCTTTGTCGTTGTTCATCGAAGGAAAGCCGGACATATTGATAAATGCCTTCGGATTGGTAGTTTTATAGAATTTCTTAATAGAGCTACTATCCGTGGTAAGCACTAAATATTCACCGGGCAGTATCAGGAAAGGATCTTTGCTGATCTCGTTATAGTGAGTAATTATCTGACTAAGTGTATCATAGTTTGAAAGAACCAGGTCTTTCATATCAAGAACCTTGGAGGAACGGTTGAAAACTTCCACAAAATCGACACAACCGGTTGGCGGATCATAAAGAAGTTCATTGATTACCAGATCGTTTACTCCGGTTGATAATGGAATTGCAAACCGGGCTGATGTTCCTGTTAACAGTGGATTTCCGGCACAATCAATAATGCTGTTTGTACTTGTGAGGGTGTAAACAACGCCAGTTGCAAGCGGTGTTTGTAATACCAGATTTGCATACTTATAATCGGGGCTGTGGGTGAAAACCGCCACCGGATTCCCTATCCCGTTATCAATTGTATAATTTAATGGGTTCTGAATGTTAGTACTATCAACCGTTTCGGAAAACCAAACCATAATGTGTGTCGCATCAGTTACCCCAACCCGACTGATAGAGGGCAGTATATGATCTGGATTAGGAGCATTTACCGAATTAACTTTGCCTGGTGTGCCACCTGTTTCATTATTGCAAACCTTCCAATTGGAAGCTTCTCCGCAAGGATTCATCGGATCAACCATTTCGAGCGACCAGCCCCCGTCTTTTTTATAACTGCCCTGAAACCAGCTGTCGGCATAAGAAACCGCATGAATTACCCTGCCGCTTTTATCCTTGAGCGTTACTGTTCCGCTACCGTTAGTAATGGAAAAACTGCTGAAATCAATAACCGGTCCGTAAGTTGCAAGTAAAGGCTTAGCTCCTGTAGTACACAAAATCACATACCCTCCGGCAGGAAGTACAAATTGAGGAATCGGCTTTTTTGTAGTTCCAAGTGTTATCGACCAGTCTTTTAAATCCATTGCGAAAGCGCTTCGGTTATAAAGCTCAACATACTCGGCTTCAGGAAGGTTTACGGGCGGTGTAGGGTCGGCCATTATTTCGTTAATCAGTATATCGAACGATTTGGCCTGGTGCCAGCTAAAGGCAATTTCGGCCGAAGCCATTATATTTCCTGCGATATCAGCAACATTTGTTACCTTGAGAGAGTATATCTGATCGGATGCAAACGGCTGGCTGTAAACAAGATGAATAATGGCCTTGTTAACGGCATCTTTTGTGGCCGAGACCGGTTGTCCAAGGCCGGGATTTACAGAATAATTGCTGATATTGGTTGCATTCACCGGATCAACGGCTTCGTTAAAAATAACCGTTACTTGTGTCGCCGCATCAACGGATGCCGAAACTACATTGGGTGGAGTAACATCTACATAACGGATAAATTGCGCTGAACTGCCGGTTAAAAGAGGATTCCCTGCACAATCGGTGATACTGGAAGTACTAGTGAGCGTATAGGTAAGATTGATTCCTAGCTCAGAGCCTAAAACCAGGTTGGCAACCTTAAAATCCGGACCAACGGAACTGATCGCAACCGGGTGGCCAATCCCGTTATCGATGGTGTAATTTGATGCCAACAAAAGATTAGTGCTGTCGCAGGATTCCGAAAAACGAACCGAAATATGCGTTTTATCAATCACATCCACATGGCTGATGGTAGGCGCAACCAAATCAGGATTGGATGCATTCACTGAATTTATCTTGCCAGGTGTACCCCCTGCATCATTATTACAGACCTTCCAGTTAGCTGCCTCACCACAGGGATTCAGCGGATCGATCTGCTCAAGCGACCAGCCTCCGTCTAGTTTTGAACTGCCCTGAAACCAGCTTTCAGTATATGTAACAGTGTGTATCACATTGCCATAATTGTCTTTAAGCGTAATGATCCCGGTACCATTAGTTACTGCAAAACTGCTGAAATCAATAACCTGACCAAAAGGTGTAAAAAGAGCTTTTGATGAAGTGGTACACAAAATAGCATACCCTCCGGCAGGTAATGTAACCTGCGGGAAAATTTTCTTGCTGCTACTCAGCATCAGCACCCAACCTTTCAGATCGAGTGGGAAAGCGCTGCGGTTGTATATTTCAACATATTCGGCTTCAGGCAAATTCACCGGTGGCGTAGGGTCAGCCATAATTTCATTGATCAGCACATCATAGGTTTTTGCCTGGTGCCAGCTGAACGCTGTCTGGCTTGGTATCATTGTGTTTCCGGCAAGATCTTTCACATTGGATGTATTGAGCGTATAGAGGACATCGGCAGTTAAGTTTTGAGAAAAAGTAAGTTGCACAATGGCAGGATTTGAAATATCCTTTGTTACCGACAACGGGAGTATTGTTCCGGGTGTAACGCTGTAATTGTTAATGGCAGTTGCAGTAACCGACTCAACCGGCTCACTGTAAGTAACAGACAATTGTTTAAGTGATGTAAGTGAAACCGAAACCACTTTCGGAGGTGTATTATCCACTACCGGTACTCCCGCATAAAAATCATCGTAATAAAAACCTGTACTGTTAGTACTGGTATATTTGCTGTAAACACCTAAATAAGAGCCGATTGTAAATGTATTATCAGTACCTGTAGCCTGTAACTGGTAGTTTGTGCCACCGAGTGCATCTGCATAAACGTTCCAGATTCCGCCGGCAGACCTCAATACTTTTACCCGGATAGCGAAAGCAGCAGCTATAAATCCATCAGTACCCCTGCAAACAACAGCATTCGTAGTTCCCGCTTGTTTTACAAGTTCAATAGCATCATTTGAAAGGTTTTCGCCAAATTTGAGATAATATCCGTTTAGCGATCCCTGGAGATCCGCATTATCAGAACACAAATAAACCCGGGCCAGGTTATTATCCGATGGAACAAATGCGAGTTTTATCCAGAAGCTCCATTCCATATCCGGCAGCATTGCATTTGCAGCAGATAAAGCGGCTGTACCGGTTCCGGTTGAGTTAAGCTGAAGCTGAAATGAGGAATTTACTTTGTATAAAGCAGCATCACCCGTCCATGCAGGATTAGTGGTAAAATCACCATCGGTAAAACTTTCAGCAAACTGTGCCCATGTGTAGCTTTGTACAAGACAAAAGCACATAAATAGTAGAAATTTACGCATAATACTTTGGATTGACCTTCGATTAGACTAAATGTAGTATTTTTGCACTCCTGAAATAAATCTTCTGTAAAGATAATAAATTGATTTAATGAAGCTAATAACGGCATCAAAATCAATATTCAAAATCAGGTTACTCCCAATCAAAATAATACTAAATAAGGATAAATGAAAATTGCTATTGTTGGTGCCACTGGTCTTGTGGGCAGTGTTATGATTAAAGTGCTGGAAGAAGCACGGTATATCCCTTTCGATAAAATTTCTGAAATCATTCCGGTTGCCTCCGAAAAATCGGTTGGTAAAGATTTGTTTTTCAACAATATGCCCCGTAAAATCGTAAGTATAACTGATGCCATAGCCATGAAACCGGATATTGCCATTTTTTCAGCTGGTGCATCTGTATCAAAAGAATACGCACCGCTTTTTGCCGCTGCCGGAACATTTGTGATCGATAACAGCTCAGCCTGGCGCATGGACGATAGCATTCCTTTAATTGTTCCCGAAATAAATGCTTCGCTGCTGAACAGCAAAACTAAAATTATTGCAAATCCCAATTGCAGTACCATACAAATGGTGCTTGCCATATCACAGCTTCACCAGCATCTGAAAATTAAGAGGATTGTTGTTTCCACTTACCAGTCGGTATCGGGAACTGGTCAAAAAGCCATGGAACAACTCAGGAACGAGCGCGCAGGCACCCGAACCAACATGGTTTATCCGCACCCGATTGACATGAATCTGTTCCCACATGGCGGCACTTTCGAAACCAACGGGTATACTACCGAAGAAACAAAACTGCTGAACGAAACACGCAAGATACTTGGGGATAACTCGATACGGATTACGGCCACTGTAGTTCGCGTGCCTGTAACCGGCGGCCATTCGGAAGCGGTGAATATTGAATTCGAAAAAGAATTCGAAATGGGATGGATCAACAAGCTCTTATCCTCCACCAAAGGCGTTGTGATACAGGACGATCCTGAAAAATCCGTTTATCCTATGCCAAAATATGCCGAAGGACGTGATGAGGTTTTTGTAGGCCGCATACGCCGCGACGAATCACAGCCTAACACAATAAACCTTTGGATTGTAGCCGATAACCTCCGCAAAGGAGCTGCTACCAATGCCGTTCAGATTGCAGCTTACCTTATGAACAACGAGTTGGTAAAATCGTAACCTGAATTCCTGATAAGGAAATTTTACTTTCGCCGCTACATCTATACTCCGTTTCATGCGAATCTACCATCAGATATCTGAATTTAAATCCCGTTGCAATCCGGTTGCAACCGTGGGGGTATTCGATGGAGTGCATAAAGGTCATCTTGAGATCATCAACAGGCTTTCGGCAATTGCAAAAGAGAAGAATTGTGAGTCGGTGGTAATTACTTTTGAACCGCATCCACGTCTTGTGCTTCCTCATCATGCCGAAGTAAAGCTGCTACAGACACTTGACGAAAAGTTGCTTCGTTTTGAAAATGCAGGAGTTGACGCAGTTCTCGTTATTCCTTTCGATCGGGAATTTGCAAAAATCACGCCACAGGATTTTATTAAAAACGTGCTTGTCGAGCGTTTACAGGTAAGCCATGTGATTACTGGTTATGACCATTTTTTCGGGCAAAACAGGCAGGGTGATATTGATCTTCTGACTGAGATGGGTGAGAAATATAATTTTACTGTGGATGAATTGCCCATGGTCAGCGTTGGAAGTAACTCCGTAAGTTCCTCGTCAGTGCGACGTGCTTTACTCGATGGCGATGTGAAACAGGCAGAATCCATGCTTGGCTATACTTATTCGCTGACTGGGGAAGTGGTAGCAGGAAATAAAATCGGACGGAATATCGGCTTTCCTACCGCAAATTTAAAACCCAATGACATTCACAAACTGATTCCTGGCCAAGGTGTTTATGCCACATTAGTGCGTATTAATGATGTGACTTACAAGGCTATGACCAATATTGGATACCGGCCTACCATTGATGCCGACCACCTGACGATAGAAGCAAATATTTTCGATTTTAACCAGGATATTTATAACCAGACAGTTACCCTGTTATTTGTGGACCGCATACGCAACGAAAAGCGGTTTGGCAGCCTCGGTGACCTTCAGCTTCAGCTGGCAAACGATGAGATTGTTGCCAGGAAGATTCTGGAAGGTTTGTAAATCAACAATATATATTCTCTTTCGAAAACTTACTGGTGTATTTCACCTTTTTTCGATTCAATATATGCCAGCAGGCAATCGTGAACAGCTTTATACAAATCATATTCCGACGAACTAATAATAAAATCAACTGAAAGGTTGCAATACAGCATAAAATCCTGGATTTCCTTATCAGTCGTGAAATGCGTAATTAATTTTACAACATCGGCATTATACCTTTGCGCAGCAATCACTCTTTTCTGATCGGCTTTTACAAGCTCTTCATATTTCCGCCGGCTTTTGCCTTCTTTGCTGAATGCGTCATACAGCGCAGTTATCGGGCCTTTGATGGTGTATGTCAGTCCCGGATTGGCCATGCCCGGTATATAGGAAGGAGGATTGCCCGGCAGCGTACCGGCTGCTTTATAATTAGGATTGTTAAGCTTCAGATCAGGTATTCCGGGCGTTTGATCGTCCATGGCAAGAATGGCTGCTTTTAATGCCGCGGCATCAGCAGGCCAGGGATAAATATTTATGCCGGTAATCATAATAGTATCGCTTTTCATCACAATGTGCAACGGAATTACCGGTGATTGCCTGTCGGTGGAAACATGGTATCTATATGGTATATAGCCCACCCCGGTGAATCGTATAGTATCTCCCGGAAAGGCAATAATCCTGAATTGACCTTCGAGGTTACTGGTGGTTCCGCGGTTTCCCGAAATATCGACAATATGAATTTTTTCAATGCTTTTACCTTCAGTGTTTGTAATAAAGCCTTCAACCGAAAGGCTGATATTGGACGAATTATCCTGCGCTTTTAAACCCAGCGAAACAGTTAGCATGAAGAGTAAAACCAGGCAGGCGCGTTGCATATTAGCAGTAATAAGGATTGCAAAAGTAACTGTATATCAGATCGTAAAAAAGTTAATACTTGTTAACTGGAAAGTTTTGAGATAGCAGCATTCTCCCATTTGCAAATTACAATGAAATAGAAATCTCTTTTGCACTGAAGATGGATAATGAAATCCTAAGTCCTGCCATCGTAAAACCTCTTGAATCAAATCCGGCAAAGCCACCTATATTATACAATTCATTTCCAATACTATAGCCTAATTCCAGAATGCTTCCTTTTTCGGGAGTGTACATATAACTGGTCATAACACTTTCGCTCCACATACGGTTACGGATTAATGGAAGCCTTTTCAATAGCAGCATCTGCGACTGGTATTTAGCGTGAGCGGTTACAAACCACGAATCGGTACTATTGCTGTAATAATCAATGGATTGAAACGATGGATACAGGCTTTTGACTCCAATTAACAGAGGCTGAGTTTCAAAATGTTTATACTGGTTGAAATAGATTTTCTTCGTATTCGCGAAACATCCACCTTCACCAACATACGAAAACCATGATTTTTGACCCGTCCTGATTTTCTGATCAACTTTTAATTTTAGAAGATCAAAATCGGTATCAAAACCGGCGATTGGTAATCCTTTTATATATGTGAGATTAATTGTTGGCGCATTATTCAAACCTGGACGGGCAACTTTAAATCCATTTATTTCATAGTAATAAGGCGCAGGTTTATACGAAACACTAAATACAAATTGCAGGTTACGATGGTCAGCCATGCTTTCCAGCGGAATTCCATCTGTGTTAAACCTAAACTCTTTGGTTTCCTTGTAGAAAAATGAGAAGTCACTATTGTTTTTACTCGTTCTGTTTTGTTCTGCGGTTAATACCGTTTGGATATTAAATTCATGCGACAGCTGCTGGTTAAAATAAGCGCTTAAGTAATGATTTAAATACAGTCGCGAAAGATTCTCCCGTAAAAATAACGTGTAAACCGTGTTTTCAAGTGCCATCGCACCATGCGTATTGTAATCTTTGGAATCGGAGCCGTATTTTAACCCGAAACTTTGCCAGTACTTTTTCGAGTTTGTAAAATCGATCTGCGAATCCCAGGTAAAAACTTTGCGCGTGAAAGCATATCCCGGAGTGAACCGCAAATAATATTGTTTCTTGTTTTTCAGCTTTTTTTGATAGTAATAGTTTGTTTTAACGGACAATCCATCCACTAAATTGAACTGAATGCCTTTAGGATAAATGAATCCGCTGCTCTGAAAAAAGGCAGTTGAATCAGGTTCGTAACGTCCTCCAATAAAAAATGCTTTAGCCAGCTTTTTGTTTCCAGCTTTGTTTAAGCGGTTGGTGTCGGTTGAATTTCGCCTGACTAATAGAGTTGAATCTAACTTATTTATACTGTTTTCTTCATTTAGGGTTAATGGTATGGGTCTGATTGAATTCCAGTAAACCGAATCATGCCTGAACGCTGCACTGTCGATGGTCGTTTTATAAGTTTCTACAAATGTGTGGTTGTTTTTTAAAGAATCCTTGGTTGCAATTTCCTTTTTCTTATTCAGCAGTCCGGCAATCCGACCGGCATCTCTATTTGTCATTTTAGCGTTTTGCGAAAGCTTTTCAATTTTTTTATCTGCTTTTTGTAAATTCTTTTTTGCTTTCGCCGATAAGCCTGTTTTATTTTGAAGATACGCTTCCGATAAGTTAGTCGTTGACCGATAGACTGCCTCGTTTATATTTATCGAGTTATATTTTACCGAAGTATGATAATTTATTGTTGATTTCCCTAAAGCCATTTCGATCTTTATCTTGTAATGATTATTCATCGAAAGCCAGACACCGGGTTTTACTTCTGCAAAAGATTGTACAATCTGAATAGTGGTGCCAAGTTGTGAGTTTATGGTAAAATCGAGGCTGTAAATACACCAAAGGCCTTCGATGATGTAAATAAAACCGCCTAAATACTGAGGCCCGCTGCCTTTGGGAATAACCTTGATTTTATCAACCGTATAATTGCCGGCTTTAAACTCTCCTTCATAATGATAGCGGTAATAATCAAAGGCTCCTGCAGTTAAAGGAGATTTCGCATTGCCGAAAGAACCCGGTTGGTATAGGTTCTGAGCAAGATAACCTATTGCCCCCGACGAATTATTCGGGTTGTTGCCCGGAAATGAACTGTGAATAGATTTAACGTTTTGCCGCACAATATTGGGTGTGTGGAACTCAATATCATTCACCGATTCTTCGAGGTATTTATCGCCTTCTTTAATGTTTTGCTCTTTCATCTCCTTGCGGGCAAGCAACTTCACCATGCTGGCAATTTCCTCAATGTCCATGCTTCCTCTTATGTAAACATCAGCTTTATATGAAGTGATGAGGTTGGCATATAAAGGCGCCCTGCTTATCACATTGCGTATAATTCTGTAAGCAGGATCCTCGGCATCCGAAGTTATAGTTACCTCCGATAATGTGTATGCAATGTTATGTAAAACAATATGTTGCGTTGTAACCGGGGCGTTTATCGAAACACTTTTCGATTCAGTTTTATAACCCATGCATTGAAATACAAGTGTATAAGTTCCCCGGACAAGTTTCAGTTCAAATTCGCCATCGAGGTTGGCGGCAGTTCCATACGAAAGTTCCTTAACGAAAACCGTTGAAAATGGAATCGGTTGACCGGTACTATCGGTAATAACGCCTTTAAATACCTGAGCACTTATTGGTAATCCTACACCAATACTGAAAATCAGAATGTAAATAAATCTATACATGCGAAGAAAAATATACCAAATATATCAGTATTAATCTTTTATATGTAATAGTTATAGATTTTTAACAATGTGTTCCATGAAATGACAAGCAAGAGCTCAGAAGCCTGGTCTAAAATTATAGGGTTGGTTTCATTTTTGATTTATCGAAATTATAAATTGATTTTATAAACTGGAATCACCCTGCAACTTTTTCATTAATCATTTTGTTTTATATGTTACAGTTAGTCATTAAAACTGACAATAATAAATAACATATAATGCTTATTATGTGGCGATTAAGGTAAATTCAAAATATTGACTATTTAGCCTTTTCCACCACAATCCCGATTTCATCAATCCCTTCAGTCTGAATTTTGGGTATCAGATTCTCAACGCTGACTTTGCAATTGCCTTTAACGCTTAAGTTTATATCTTGCCATAAAATAACACAGTTTTCATAAACATTTCCTTTAAGCTGTCCTGTCATTTTGTCGTTTTCGCGGATAGGAATTTTTATTTCGCGGATTCGCTCCTCACCGGCAGGAGTTGTAAGAATAATATAAAATGGAATTTCGTCATACGCCAGCTTGCTGGTTGTTCGTACAACAAATGTTATATCATAGCTTTTACTCAAATCATCAATTGGTATTTCAAAATATTTCTGATCAAAACGATCCCAGGTGGAATTCTTCATTTTCAGGTATTTCTCATATATGGGACCCTCTTTGTTGCAGGAAACGGTAAATAGTGCAATTGCAAACAAGAAAATAATGGGGAGTAAGGTTTTAGTGCTTTTCATGGATAGAATATTTTTTTGTGCATGGTGCATGGTGCATGTTGCCTGGTGCTTGGTGCTTGGTGTTTGGTACCTTGTGAGAACCCTGATATTTTGAAACTCTTCAAACAATTTAAACATTTCAAACAATTTAAACCCCCTCAACCCCAAACCCTGTCCTTGCTCAGAAACGCGAGGCATCGCGTCTCTACAAAATGACTCCGCTGCCGAAACAAATCCGTGAATCCTTATCATACAACACGCCAAATTGTCCGGCTGCAACGCCCGAAACTGGAACCGACGATTGAAGGATATAATTTTGGCCATCTTTTTTCAAAATTCCTTTGGTAAAATCGGGCGTATGGCGAATCTTGAACGTGACTTCCTGATCGCCGGCTTCATCTTGCCAGGGATTTCCACTGATAAAATTAAAATCTGTCAAACGGATAATATCCTGGTATTGCGATTCCGGATCATAACCGTTGGAAACAAAAATAGTGTTTTCGACCGAATCCTTTTCTACAACAAACCAGGGTCCGCCGCCCAGGTTAAGCCCTTTCCGCTGACCGATGGTGTGAAACCAGTAACCTTTGTGTTTGCCGAGTATTTTCCCGGTTTCCAACTCCACTATTTTCCCTTCCTTTTCGCCAATATATTTTCGCAGGAAATCAACATAATTAACTTTCCCGAGGAAACAAATTCCCTGGCTGTCGCGGCGATGTGCACTGGGCATATTTTGCTTGTGAGCAATTGCCCTGACTTCGCTTTTCATTAGGTTTCCAATGGGAAACATCAGTTTGCTGACCTGCTGATAAGTTATCTGTGCCAGGAAATCTGTCTGGTCCTTAATCGGATCTTTGGCAGTTGCCAGCCAGGTTTTCCCGTTTTCAACAACCGTATTGGCATAATGCCCTGTCGAAATTTTATCAAAATCCTTGCCCCAGTATTTTTCGAACTCGCCGAACTTTATAAGCCGGTTGCACATTACATCCGGATTTGGCGTAAGCCCTTTGCGGACTGCATCGAGCGCATAAGCCATCACATTGTCCCAATATTCCTTATGCAGGGGAACAACCTCCATTTTTAGTCCGTAATACTTTGCAAGCCATGTTGTTAACTCAATATCTTCCTCGGAAGAACAATCCATGAAGCCTTCTTCATCTTTCATCCCGATCTGGATATAAAAGATCACCGGTTCGAAACCCTGCTCTTTAAGAAGATGCAAGGTAACCGAACTGTCAACGCCTCCTGATACTAATGCTGCTATTTTCAATGGAATAATTTGATTTTGGGACTGCAAAAATACGATTTTTTGGCGTTCGTGTATCGATTCTGAATCTTATGAAGCGGAGAATCCTTGTATTCTGTAGTGGAAATTTGTAATTTTATAGGGTTAAATAAATCTTTAGATAGTGAGATTCCCTGGCAGGCAAACAACAAATTTAGCATTGGCAGCAATGTTGTCTTTTGCCGTGTTCAGTAATGGTGAATCGCACAATAATTCCTTTCTGATCATGAAAATACAAGATACATTGCAAAACCGACAACCGGCCGTGGCAGGCAGTTTTTATCCATCCGATCCGGTTGAATTAAAGACGATGCTTCGGCAGTTTTTTGACAAAGGACCAGCACGGGCGACAAATCGGGAGGTGCTGGCTGTAATTTCGCCTCATGCGGGATATGTGTTTTCGGGCGAAGTAGCCGCTGCGGCTTTCAGCCAGATTGATCCGCTAAAAGAATATAAAACCATTTTTGTAATTGGAAGCAGTCATCGCAATTCATTTGCAGGCGCTTCGGTTTACAGCATCGGCAATTATATCACACCACTTGGAACAGTTACAACCGACCTTGAAACAGCCCAAAAACTGGTAGTCGAAAATAAAGTTTTAGATTTCGATCCGCAATACCACCGCGGGGAGCACAGCATCGAGGTTCAGATTCCTTTTTTGCAGTATTTTTTAAAAACCAGTTTTAAAATTGTTCCAATATTACTCGGAACCCAGGATAATGCAACGTGTGAGCAGATAGCAAAAGCGCTGAAACCTTATTTTTTACCCGAAAATTTGTTCGTGATTAGCACCGACTTTTCGCATTACCCGGCTTATAATGATGCAGTTAAAAGTGATAAGCAATTGGCTGATGCGATTGTTACAAACGATCCGGATAAGTTTTTAAATGCCGTAGAAAGCTGCACTAAAAAAAATGTTGCAAATCTCGCCACCGGATGTTGTTCGTGGCCAGCGGTAATAACATTGATGTATCTCACACAAAAAAAACCAGAAATAACTTATAAAGAAATTCTGTATAAGAATTCGGGCGATTCAAAATATGGAGAAAAAGAGCGGGTGGTTGGGTATTATGCATTGAGCGTATCGGAACAAAAATCAAATATAAAATTGCTATCGGTGTTAGAAAAGCAGGAATTATTAAAAATTGCCCGCAACACCATCGACACATTTTTGAGAGAAAAACGCATTCCTGAAGAGGATGAAAACGCCTTGCCGCTCGGCCTGAAAAATAAAGCCGGTGCTTTCGTCACTTTGAAAAAAACCGGTGAACTCCGGGGATGCATCGGGCATTTTGAAGCAGATAATCCACTGTACAAAATTGTACAACAAATGGCAGTTTCAGCAGCCATGCATGATAGCCGTTTCCCGGCAATAACTTCAAATGAATTGCAATCCATTGATATTGAAATTTCGGTGCTTACGCCCATGCAGAAAATAAGTGATGTTAAGACAATCAGGCTGGGGATTGACGGTATCTATATTAAGAAAGGAAACCGCAGCGGAACATTTCTGCCACAGGTTGCTACCGATACCGGCTGGAGTCTGGAGGAATTCCTTGGGCATTGCGCACGCGATAAGGCAGGCATTGGATGGGACGGATGGAAAGATAAGGATGCTGAAATATTTGTTTACCAGGCTTTTGTGTTTGGGGAGAAGGAATAAATCCACACCTAAATCGGCTTATACAGTAATAAACCGAATTCCTTTCAACAAAAGGCCTCTTCCATCGTTTATATTTTCTAAATAATTGATTGAACGATACTTTGATAAAAAAAACTTAACTTATGCAAACCATCTTAGGTTCAGGTGGCATTATCGCCAACCACATTGCAAAATCACTACCGGCATACACCACCAATGTAAGGCTGGTAAGTCGTAATCCGAAAGCTGTTACGGGCACGGAAGAACTTGTTTCAGCGGATCTTACCTCCGCCGATCAGGTAATGAAAGCCGTAAAAGGCTCTGAGGTTGTGTATCTTACCGCCGGACTTCAGTACAATATTAAAATATGGCAGGAACAATGGCCAAAACTGATGCAGAATGTGATTAATGCCTGCAAGGAAAACGGTTCCAAACTGGTATTTTTCGATAATGTTTATATGTATGGTAAGGTTTCCGGTCCAATGACTGAAGAATTACCTTTTAATCCTTGCAGCCGGAAAGGCGAAGTGCGAGCTAAAATTGCCACCATGATTCTGGATGAAGTTTCAAAAGGCTCATTAATAGCTCTTATTGCCCGCGCCGCCGATTTTTACGGACCCGAAACCTATACCAGCTTTTTGAACATGATGGTATTCGAAAACATGAAAAAAGGAAAAGGCGCACAACTTATGATCAGCAAAAACCTGAAACATTCGTTCACTTATACTCCTGATGCAGGAAAAGCAACGGCAATTCTAGGAAATACTCCATCCGCTTTTAACCAAACCTGGCATTTACCAACAGATTCAAGTTTGCTAACTGGTCAGCAGATTGTTGAAATGGCAGCCAAAGAACTCGATGTGAAACCTAAAATTACTGTTCTGCCAAAGCTGATGATACAATTGGCCGGACTTTTCAACCCGATTATCAAAGAGAGTGTTGAAATGCTTTATCAATATGATTCTGAGTATATTTTTGATTCCGGTAAATTTGACAAAGCATTTACTTTCGATAAAACATTGTATCCCGAAGGAATCCGGAATTCCGTTAAATGACAGAAGAAAGCTTGCTGAATACGCAAAATAAGCATCGGTTAAAGATGCTTTTTCATATCAGAATTGTACTTGTTGGATTTTCTCCTTGTCCCCTTGTCGCCAGGTCTCCAGGTCTCCGGATCTTAAAACAGTTTCCTTGCATCATCACTATATCAACCCCTTGTCCTTTTTCCTACGGATAGCCTGGAGCATATCGGTTGTCATGTTTTCGAGGTTCCAAACGGGTTTCCAGCCCCATTCGGCTCGGGCACAGGAATCGTCCATGCTGTTGGGCCACGAATTGGCGATTCCCTGTTTTACAGGTTCCACTTTGTAATCCAGCGTGAAACCGGGAATATGTTTACGGATTTCGGCGGCTATCATTTCCGGATCTATGCTCATCGCCTTAACGTTGAAGGAATTGCGGTGAATAAGTTTTGCGGGATCGGCTTCCATCAGGTTGATGGCGGCATCAAGGGCATCAGGCATATACATCATGTCCAGGAAAGTACCTGCACCCAGAGGACAGGTATATTTACCGTTTTTAACGGCTTCATAATAAATTTCGACGGCATAATCGGTTGTACCTCCGCCTGGTAAGGTAACGTTTGAAATAATTCCGGGGAAACGCACCGAACGAGTGTCGACACCGAATTTTTTATGATAATAATCACTCAGCAATTCACCGGTAACTTTAGTAATGCCATACATGGTTTCCGGACGTTGAATGGTGTCCTGCGGCGTATGGTCAAGTGGTGTACTTGGGCCAAAAGATCCGATTGAACTCGGCGTAAAAAGCGCACAATTAAATTCTCGGGCTACTTCCAGACAATTCATTAACCCTCCCACCCCTATCTGCCAGGCCATCAGCGGCTTGGTTTCGCCTACGGCTGATAATATGGCTGCCAGGTTATAAATCGCATCAATTTTATTTTTTTTTACCAGTTCGGCAATCTGCGTAACCTGGGTAACGTCAACGTATTCAGCCGGTCCGGAAGAGAGCAATTCGCCGGTGGGCTCAGGACGGAAATATCCGGCCACCACATGAGAGTTACCATAGTTTTTCCTAAGTTTCATGGTAAGTTCCGATCCTATCTGGCCTACAGCCCCGATTACTAAAATATTCTTCATATCTATACAACGATTTTTGAATTTACTATTTTTAAAAGTGTGGCAAAATTAAACAAATTTGATTACCTCAACGGGAAATTCAAGGCATAAAAGAAGCATTTTACCCTACTGACATTCAGTTGCTTAAAAATAAAAAATAAATCTTTTACTTAAAATATGCAGTTTAGTTGCGAAACTACACTTTTGGGCAGGTACGTTTGATTTAAAATCCTTTTATTCAGATAAATAATTTCTACCTTTGCCGCCGGTTTAAAGACCATTTTTACAAGTGAAATCATTAAATATCAAGACAATATGTACTCCAAATTTCAGGATCATCTTACCAAAGAACTTGCCGGGATTAAAGAAGCCGGTTTATTTAAAAACGAACGTGTTATCGTTTCGCCTCA
>JBBRYZ010000026.1:0-34754 GCA_038237165.1 Bacteroidales bacterium
AGGTCTGTGTTATTTTGCGCAGAAATATGTAAAGGATTTTGAAACAGCCAAGGAAATAGTACAGGACGCATATATAAGTATGTGGGAAAAGCGCGAAACCATTGATATGGAGCGTGCTGTGAAATCGTATCTCACTATGGTAATTCATAACAAATGCACCAATTACCTGAGGGATAACCGTAAATTCGACAAGTATATCCTGGATATTGAAACCCTGTCCGACGTTCCTGAATACGAAAGCTCCGATAGCCTGGTTGCGGATGAACTGAAAATAAGTATAGACTCCGCCATCAGTGAACTTCCGGAGAAATGCAGGGAAATTTTTGTGATGAGCCGCTACGAAAACCTTAAATATCAGGAAATTGCCGACAAATTGCAGATTTCGGTGAAAACCGTAGAGTCTCAGATGTCGAAAGCCTTACAGCATATGCGTATTCGGCTGGCAGAATATATAACGGTTTTTGTAGCTTTGGTGATCGGATTTTTAAGTAAGTGAGTGGGGACTGGACTGAGGGACGGAGGGACGGAGGGACTGAGAGACAAAGAGACAAGGAGACAAGGGGACGTGGAGAAATGACAGATTTGCTTCTGACTTACGGACTTAATCGATATCTAAAATGAAATAAACACGATTACAGCATCAGGGTAAAACATCATTAAAGTGTATTATTGACAGCAAAGACACATGAACGACAACTCAACATATTACACAGACCTTATCACAAGGTACTTCTCCGGGGAAATCACGGAAGATGAGTTGCGTTTGTTATCGGATTGGCTGAAAAATGATCCCCAAAATTCAGAAACGTTCAGGCAATATCAGAAAACCTGGCAGTTGGTTGAAAAACAAAACATTCAATCTTCAATAAATATTGATGAGGAATGGATTGCCATGCAGGCAAAAATGAATGTTTCTCCATCTGGAAACAATGTCTCGGCTAAGGTAATATCACTTAATCAAAACAGGAATCAAAGAATTCTTTCTTTACAAAAGACACTGAAAGTAGCAGCCGCAATTATTATTTTGCTGGTCTCTTCCTTCCTGCTGTATTATTACATTTCAAAACCCGGAAACATTGTAGTTACTGCCCAGGCCGGAAATATGGAACAGGTTCTGCCGGATGGATCAGTGGTTTCGTTGCATGCCGGTTCGCAAATCACTTATCCTGCAAAGTTTGCTTCGAATTCACGGAATGTTGAACTTAAGGGTGAAGCTTATTTTAAAGTTACTCATGATAAAACAAAACCATTTATAGTGGCATCGGGCGATGCAAGGGTTGAGGTGCTTGGAACACAGTTTAATGTAAATACGAATTCTCCATCAGGCGCAATGGAAGTGGTGCTTACCAGCGGGAAAGTTTCGGTTTATTACAAGGAAAAGCCAGCCGATAAAGTTCTGCTACTGCCCGGCGAAAAAGCGATTGTAAATACCGGGCAGAAACAGATTAGCAAATCAGCCAACAGTGACATAAACTATATGGCCTGGAAAACCCGTATGCTGGTTTTCGATAACGAAACCCTCGGCCAGGTGGTAAATACACTTCAGAATGTTTACCAGATTCCCATCACTCTTGCCGATTCGCAGTTATCGGGATGCAGGGTTACTGCTTCTTTCAATGATCAGTCACTCGAATCAGTGTTGCAGGTAATAAAAGAAACACTTGATCTGCAATTGAAACAAAACGGGAAAGAGATCGTAATTTCAGGGAAAGGCTGTGATAATTAAAACGTCTTGAATGCCTTGAGTACATAAAATTTAGTAATTAATCAGCGCTCGAATAATTAATTTTGCCACAGATTACACAGATTTGGAACTGCTTTCAGCAGTTTTCCTAACAAAATCAGCCCTAAGGAATGTATTCTTATCTGTGTAATCAGCGTAATCTGTGGCTTGTATTTATCTTTCATTGCATTGACCAAGCTTAAGAGTTACAAAGCTTAAATTCCTGAATAAAATTTCAAAATACTGTACATGGGTTTTATGCGTTGAAAGTAAATCAGAATTTCAGGATTACCAACCCACTATACCCTATAAATCACTGATTTGAATTCCATTAAGCTAAAATACCGGATACTGATTATTTGTCTGCTTTTCGTAGCGGCTTTTTCTGCTTTTAGTCAAAACCTCAACAAGAAAATCACTATTGAGGTTCACAATCAACCGTTGGCAGACGTTATAAAACTGATCAGCGAAAAGGGAAATATCCTGTTTTCCTACAATCCGCAATCCATCCCTGTTAATAAAAAAACCACGATTGTTGCCCGTAATACCGCGATTTCGGAAATCTTTAGTAAAGTATTTACAGCCAATGGGATTGAATATATAGTTTCGGAAAAGCAGGTAATCCTGAGACTTACGAAGCAGGAATCGCCTTCTGAACCGGACACACCTCAGAAACAAGCCCGCAAATTTACCATCAGTGGATATATTCGCGACAAATCCAGTGGCGAGGCTATTATCGGTGCCAATGTTTATGACCAGGCATCATTTCAGGGAACAACTTCCAATTCATATGGATTTTATTCGCTGTCGTTGCCGGAAGGCGATTACAATATTACAAATTCATTTGTAGGATATACGCCAGTTGTACAACAGTTTAGCCTGAACAAAAACATTGAATCTACCATAGACCTGGAGGTTTCGCCTGTGGTTATGAAAATGGTGGAAATTACTTCCGAGCTTGATAAAGCGCTGTCGCTGATCTGTCAATCCGCGAATATTCGTTTTTCGCCTTCGGTGCTGAAGCAGATTCCGGGTTTTGCCGGCAATGTAGATATTCTCAAATCGCTGCAGAATGTGCCGGGAATTGTTACTTACGGCGACGGATCATCCTTTTATTATGTGCGCGGCGGCAACAATGATCAAAATCTTTTGCTTATTGACGAAGCGCCGATTTACAACCCGTCGCACCTGTTTGGTTTTTTTTCGGCTCTTTCGCCTGATGCCATAAAGGATGTGGTGGTTTATAAGGGCGATTTCCCGGCTAATTACGGAGGCAGACTCTCGTCGGTTGTCGATATCAGGGCGCGTGAAGGAAATCTCAAAAGGCTTGGTTTTTCGGGCAATATCGGGCCATACACTTCCGACCTGACGATTGAAGGGCCTATTCTCAAAGAAAAAAGTTCGTTTCTTGTTTCCGGCCGCATCTCAAACCTCAACTGGCTGCAGCTGTCAACCGATCCGCAGAAAACATACAAATTCAATTTTTACGATTTCAATGCAAAATTTAATATCAGATTGAACGAACATAACCGAATCTTCCTCACCGCTTTCAAAGGCAACGATGTGTTCGAGCGCTATAATAATCTGAATAACAACACTTTTGGAATAAGATGGAATAATGTAACAGGTACTTTGCGCTGGAATCATATTTTTAACAACCGGCTATTCTCCAACACAACTGCCTATATCAGCCGGTATAACTATTTTCTTGATATCGCAAAGGAATTTAAAAATTACTGGACTTCTTCCATATCGAATATCACCTTGAAAACTGATTTTTCGTGGTACCTCAATCCGAATAACACCCTGAAAACGGGTTTTGAAATTAACGGGCACAAGAGCAATCCCGGTAATCTTTACTATTCGGAAACTACAATACAATCGAAAATTCCGCATATATCGGAATATCAGTCCGCTGAATTCGCCATTTATGCAAGTAACGAAGTTCAGATCGGGCAGAAAATTTTTACACGTTACGGTTTCAGGTTATCTAAGTGGAACGACCTCGGCCCTGCGCCGGTGTACTTTTTTGATGGCAACCACCAGGTAATAGACACTGTTCAGGTAGCTAAAAACACTGTTTACAAGAGTTTCCTAAACTTTGAACCACGCATAAATCTGAAATATGCAATCAGCGCAAATACTGTGATTCAGGCAAATTACAGTCATAATGTTCAGCATTTACAGGTTCTTAGCAATTCTACCAGCCCTTTTACTTCGCTCGAAGTGTGGGTTCCCAGTGGTCCGAATATCAAGCCACAGCTATCGGATCAAGTTTCGCTGGGATTTTTCAGCAAAGTCTTTCGCCGGAATTTCGATTTTTCGGTTGAGGCTTATTACAAACGCCTTTATTATCAGATCGACTATAAGGATCACGCCAATTTGCTATACAATCCGCTGCTCGAAGGGGAACTTCGGTTTGGCAATGGCTGGTCGTATGGTATTGAAACCTTACTTCGCAAAAGCCTGGGGAAATTTACCGGTTGGGTAAGCTATGCCTGGTCGCGATCGACAAAACAAATTGAAGATGTAAATAATGGTAAGATCTTTCCTGCCGCATACGACCGTCCGCATAACCTGGGTATAACTTTGTCGTACAGTTCCGGAAAACACTGGAGCTTTTCGTCGCACTGGATGTATCTTACAGGCTCGCCGTTTACTTCGCCAACCGGTTTTTATTATGTAAATGGTTATTCCATTCCGGTGTATGGCGATAAAAATAACGATCGCTATCCCGATTACCACCGCCTCGATTTATCCGTAACATTTGCACTCAGTAAACCGGAAAAACGATTTCAGCATAACCTCATGCTAACTGTTTACAATGCATATGGCAGGCACAATCCTTTCGGGCAAAACTTCAATAAAATAATGGATGATAACGGTAACATTGTGGTTCCGGTCAACCTACAGGGCGATATGGAACGGATAACAACTTCAATTTCAGTTGCCGGCGCCATTCCATCTTTAAACTATACATTCCGTTTCTGATGCAAAAACTGCTAAATTACCTGTTTCTGATCCTGTTCCTTGTATCCTGCGAGAAGCAATCGCACTGGAATTTGCAGAATGCAACCAATAACTTTATAGTTATTGACGGAATTATAACCAACGAGCTAAAAGTTCAGAGCATTACCCTTTCAAAACCAGTTACACAACTCAACCAAAAGCCTCAGCCTGTTAGCGGAGCAACAGTTTTGGTTTCGTCGAACCAGGGCACTTTTACATTTCATGAAAGCGCCGCATTACCAGGAACCTATCTATCAGACAATGCATTTACAGGGATAAAAAACCGGACCTATTCTTTATTGATCACATCGGAAAGCAAGGTTTATACTTCAAAAGCGTCACTATCGCCGGTGGCCGACTTTACTTTTTTGAAGTACAGGTCCGTGAGTAAGAACATGTACCAGATAACTGCGGTGTCGCTTTTCTATAATCCCGATAAAGCAGCCATTTTCGAGATACTACTAGACTGGTCGACTGCGCCTGGATATAAGGATGCTAATCCTGATTCGTGTAAAGCAAAAATTTATTCATATACGCTCCCAACCCTGGATGTAAGCGAAGTATTTGCGCCTACAATTGAAAAAGTGTACTTCCCGTCCGGAACAGTAATCACAGAAAGACGTTATTCTCTTACTGATAACCATGCTGCATTCATTCGTGCCTTATTGCTCGAAACAACCTGGCAAGGCGGACTTTTCAACACTGCTTCGGCCAATGTTCCTACCAATATGAGCGAAGGAGCATTAGGATTCTTCGGCGCTTGCGGAGTGACGGAGAAACAGGAAACTGTAAAGTAAAATGTTTCAGGGGTTTCAGTGTTTCAGTGTTTCAGTATTACAGTGTTACAGACTCAATTCTTCAAACATTTCAAACCCTTTAAACATTTCAACCCCTTCAAACCATTCATAAAGAGATAATTGCAAATCAATAACAATATTTTCCTATTTCGCATCAGGGTAAAATCAAAGTTGTGTGTATTATTAACGTAAGCAGTTAATCATTCATCAAAAAATAATCTAAACTTTAAAAACTATGAAAACGAAAAATCTCTTCCGGCTCGGAGTAATTCTTGTCTCCGCCTTCACTCTCACATTCACTTCATGTAAAAAGGACAATCTGGATACTGGAACCGCTGATCCTGTTACGCTGAAGCAATTATCGGCGGATGAAAATCAGGTTGATGGCATAATGAATGATGCGGATAACGATATCACTTCCACATTATCCAATAACTTCACAGGACTGAAATCAACTGAAGGCCTGCCTTGCAATGCAACTATTGATTCACTTACAAAAGCTAACGACACTATTGCAATTTTCATTTCATACAATGGCCTTAGCTGCAATGGCAAACAGAACAGAACAGGCAAAATCGAAATCAGGAAGAAAGCCGGCACACACTGGGAAGTAGCCGGAGCAACCGTGATTTGTAAATACATCAATCTGAAAATTACACGCGTTGCCAGAGGAAAATCGATTACACTTAACGGCACAAAAACCTTTGTTAACGTAAGTGGTGGCCATCGCTGGCAGGTTGGAAATACAATTACATCATTAATACAGGAAGCCAGTGGAACCATGCAGGCCAGTTTCGACAATGGCACAAATCGCACCTGGAATGTAGCACGACGACTTACTTATACAGGAACGCAGAGACAATTGAATCTCACCATTGATGGCTTCGGCACTGCAGACGAATATCAGAACCTGGTAGTTTGGGGCACCAACAGGGACGGCGAACAATTCTACACACAAATCAAGCAATCGGTTGTTCACAAACAAACCTGCGACTGGGATCCTGTTTCAGGAATCAAATTCCACCAGGTTCCGGCTGACAGCAAAAGTGCAACTGTAACTTTTGGCTTCGACGACAACAATGAGCCTGTAACCGGTGACAACTGCCCAACGCGCTACAGAGTTGACTGGCAAAAGAATAACAAATCCGGCACAAGCTATCTGCCTCTATAAAATTGCAAAACTAGTAAGCTCAATATATCTGCAATTTCAGAAAGCTGGTCCGAAAGGATCGGCTTTTTTATTAAAAGGGATAATACGATTTGTTGCAATTACTACACTGCTTCTAGTAGTATAAAATTTACAAACAGTAATTTAAGATGTATTTGCTATCGAATTGGATGCAAGTATTTTTGACTAATCAATCCGGATAATGGAATGAAGTGTAAATATAGACCTCTGATTACTGAGATTACACAGAACAAATATAAATTCGTTAAGTCGGTTTTTGTTTTTGAAAACTGTTTTAATTCGTTCTAAATCAGTGTTAATTCGTGAAATTATTGGCAAAATAGATTTTTTAAGTGCTAAATAGTAACCAAGGCAATATGTTATTTTTATTTTCCAGGGGAAAAATACATAAGTCAATATTCCTTTTTTTGTTTTTTTATTGACTTTTGTCATGATACAAAAGGACTAAAAAATCTAAGTTTAATATAAATTTCACACAGTTGTGCGAATGGTATCCGGATTTACCTTGGGCAAGGCAAACTCTCATGATTTGTTTTGCTTTTTCATGCCTTTCCTGATAGCTATCGGGATTGCAAGGAGATACCCCTGGCATATAAACGCCGGCATTGAACTCTTTGCATTTCACATTGTTTACTATAATATATTTTATTCAAAAGGATAAGAACATTTTAAACAACACATTATGAAAACCCTTAAACCGATTCTGAGTATTTTATTTGTAGCTGCAATTTATTACTGCAGCAATGCACAAACAATGAATGGAAGCATGCAGATGTCTCCTGCAGGTAATACGGTACTTAAAGCGGTATGTGTAATTTATCCGACCGCCGGAAATACTGCAACGGGAACTGTTACTTTTACTAAAGTTGAGCAGGGAGTGAAAGTGGTGGCTGATTTACAGGGATTAAGCAAAGGCAAGCATGGAATTCACATCCACGAATATGGCGATTGCTCATCCGCTGATGGATCCTCGGCAGGCGGCCATTTCAACCCTATGGTACAAAGCCACGGCGCCCCAATGGATGCCATGCGCCACGAAGGAGACATGGGTAACATTGTAGCTGATGAAATGGGAAAATCCCACCTTGAATATATTGATAAAGATATTTCACTGGAAGGTAAAACCTCAATTATTGGAAGGTCAATAATTGTTCATAAAGATGAGGATGACTTAAAAACCCAGCCCACCGGTAATTCGGGCGCACGGATAGCCTGCGGAGTTATAGGAATAGGGAAATAAAAAGCGCGTTCCGTGAATTGTGGCAGTCGAAGTTTTGCCTTTGATAATTAAAGTTGACAAGATTAACTTTAAAATAAAAGCATACAATGACAAGAAATTGTCAGCACCGCTGCTACCGGTAAGGAGAAATGAAATTAATGCCCGTTAAATCGATCAGATTCAGGACTATGAGATTTAAAAGGCACATGGGGGAAAGCACAAAAAATCAGTCTGTTGACATCTTTTTAGGTTCGGGATTTTCAGCAATTGCCGCGGGATCGGAGGCTGTAGTGGTATTTGCAGGTTTAGGCGCTTCCTCATCCTCCTTTATGGCTTCCTTAAAATTTCGTATTCCCGAACCAAGTCCTTTCATAAGTTCAGGAATCTTTTTACCTCCAAACAGCAGTAAAACTACTGCTAATATGAGTACCCATTCTGTCGGCGCAAAGAAAAGCCCTTCAAGTAATATTCCCATCTTAATGCAGTATTATATGATCATAAATACGGTTACAAAGATAATTAAACGTAGAACTGAAATGCGTTATGTTTTGTTAAAAAAAGATAATACCTCCTTCAGACTTATTTAACAGTTGTTCCTGAAATATCCTGGTTTTCCATCAACTGAGTTTGATACGCTTATCCTAACCTGAGTTAAAAATTGAAAATACATCCCGGTGGGTAATGACAATATTCCCTTCCGGTTATAAATTAAGGCGGAATAGTCTCCATTCCAAAGTAAGACGTATTTTTGAATATTTTATGATCACCGAACAAAGATTGCAGCAGAAATAAAAATTTATTACCCTTACTATTTAATTACCGGTTATGAATAAACGTGCTGAGATTGTCAAAGATATTTACCGGTCGCCTTTAAAACTGGCGCTTACCTTTTTATTCATCATACCCTTTATTGACCTTGTCCTCGCTCTGGCATTGCAGATTCTGCCACCCATGCCAGGCATACTTCTGGCTTTTATCGACAGTACCCTTATTGTAATTCTGCTTACACCTATCGTTTACTACCTTGTTTTTCGCCCGGTTCTCAATGACATTGCAAAACGCGAAAAAGCCGAAGATTCACTTCGTGAAAGTGAAGAAAAGTACAAAAAGCTTTTTGAAGAAGCCTTAACGGGCAATTTTGTGATGAGTAGTGAAGGCTTAATAACCGATTGCAATTATTCGTTTCTGGAAATTTTCGGATACTCCGACAAACAGGATATAATTGGTAAAAATGTGAGTATTCTGTACGAAGACGCCACAGAGTTCGAAAGGATTAAGAATCAATTGCAGGAAGTTAAAACGCTGAAAAATTACGAAGCGATTCGGAAATGCAAGAATGGCAAATTGATTAATACCATAGAAAATAAGATTGCCGACTTTAATGATCAGGGCCAAATCGTAAAGATCAATGGGTATATCTACGACATCACCGAACGGAAACTTGTGGAAAAAGCGCTTGTTGAACGCGAAGCCAGCCTGGAGGAACTGAATGCCACCAAGGACAAATTTTTTTCAATCATAGCGCACGACCTGAAAAACCCTTTCAATACCATAATCGGATTTAGCAACATTCTGAAAGACCAGATCAGGGAAAAAGACTATGAAGGAATTGAGAATTATGCAACAATCATTCAAAATTCATCACAAAAGGTATTGGATTTGCTTATAAACCTACTGGATTGGTCGCGATCGCAAACCGGGCAGATGGAATTTAAGCCCGAGCAAATTGACATTGAACCAATTATCACTGATGTTATGGAATTGTTGGATGCTTCCGCTCAGCAAAAATCTATAATACCTTCCGGTAAAATAACAAAAAATATAGTAGTTTACGCCGATAAGTATATGATAAGTCTTATACTGCGCAATTTGGTTTCGAATGCAATAAAATTTACAAATCCGGGAGGATCGATCGTTATTTCGACCGAACAGAACCAGGATGAGCTGAAAGTATCGATAAGTGATAATGGAGTTGGAATGACTAATGAGACGATGAAGAAACTGTTCCGCACTGAAGAAAACAAATCAATGGCAGGCACTCAAAACGAGACCGGAACAGGTCTGGGCCTGATATTATGCAAGGAATTTGTGGAGAAACATGGCGGACAGATATGGGTGGAAAGCAATCCCTGCAAGGGAAGTACGTTTCGGTTTACACTCCCCAAAAACTCCGTAACAGGAATAAATATTAAGGATATCTAATTTTTTAACATACTACAATCAGCTAAAGGTAATAAATATCCCTAAAATCAGGGCAATAAGTTAAAGTGTAAAACCGTTTTAGAATCATGAAAAGCAGAAGAAAATTTGCCCGGAACGATTGTGGAAGTGCATGAAGCCATAAAATATTTACATGAACGTCTACAAAATGGATTAAACTTATACCAAGGACCCGAAGAATACTTTTACCAATACAACAATCTGCTGATTCACCAGGCTCTGAACTTTTTAAAACCTTTGGAAGTATATAAAAATGGGCTTAAATTGAAATTTCCTACAAAATCTCTATATATTTGCTTTAGTCAAAAAATCTTTTCACCTGAGATCAGACGCTATGATGTCTTGTACTCTGAAAAGAAAAATTATTTAAAAATCATAAGAAAACTGTCCTGAAACAGGGCTCCATTTAACTCAAATTTTTATCCTTAACATTGCGGTAACGCATAATTGCAACAGCACAAACCATTGAAAATGATAAAACAACTGTTAATCGCGAATATTTTTTTCCTGATGACCAGCATTGCATCAGCACAGATTATTGATGATACGATAAAATCTCCTGCTATTGACAGTAGTGCCCTTCGCATCATCAACATGAATTCCTATTTTAACCAGCATGTGGATTCGTCCAATGTATACACGTTCAGGATCAACCGTCACCCATCATTGTATTACTGGTATATTAAAAATGCTCCGGTAGGATTAACCATAAATAAAGATAATGGCCAGCTTAGTTTCAAAGCAGCTAAAAATTATTTTTTATCGGGCAAACTAAAATATGATTTCCCGTATAAAACAAACCTGAGCGTGCAAAGTCTGAATGACCCGAATGATAAGGTTGATACCTCCTTTTCTATTTCTTTTTATAATACAGAAATTATTCCCTCCTCAATAAAACTAAGTGTGTCGGGTGTTCTCACAGTTGATGAAGGCGAAACAGTTTCCTTTAATGTACAGTGTGAAACAGGCAGCTTCCCTTTCGAAAGCATTTTATTCAATAGTACCGTGCCGTTAAAGGATTATAAGCTTGTGAAACATTGTAACGATGAATTTAACTGGACACCGGATTTTGATTTTGTAAAAGATAATGATCAAAATAAGGAGAAGACAGTTAAACTTAGTTTTATTGGCATTACCCGTTCCCAGGCCAGAGACACTGCTACAATTCGTATTGTGGTAAAGAATGCACTAAATTATCCCAAAGCCACTGAAGAGTTTGAACTGGTGAATAAAAACATTCGTTCATATATCCTGCTGTTGAAATATGCATTTGTGCAGATTGACAAAAGGGTCAAAAAAGTAAAATCGTACCGTACCGTATTTGATCTTACTTCAACTTCTACAGCGCTTACAGGCACTATATTAATGAATTCTTCCGGCAGCCCTTCCGCTCACAATACAGGTCAGATACTTCCGAGTGTTGGCGTGGCCCTTATACCCATCAAAGACGCCACGGTTCCCAATAACTCTGTTGAATTGAACCAGGCTTCACAAATACGCAGCGGAATCAAGCGCCTCGAATATATGCTAACGGATAATCTACTGATAGGTGACAGGGATAATGATATAATAAATAAAACTAATAAACTGAAAGAGGGATTAAAGCAGATACAGGGGCAGTTGGTTGATATACCGGTTGATATCTCAGCTAATATGACAGAGGAGGAACTAAATAATTATTTCAACAGCCCGAAAGTAAATAAAAAGTATAGTTTGAGAAGAAAATAAGGCTGACCCTACAAAAAGGACTTAGAGCCTGTTTTGAAAATTTATAATTACAGGGTTTATCAGTATACAATAGTCAGAAATAATGATGTCATGTCGTAGCTAAGAATCTGGATTTTTAATGCTTTTATTCAAAGTCACAAATAACATCACCTGTTAACATTCATTCATTGGGATTTTCAACACTCTCTGCCATGCATTTATTGATTATAAAATAGATTTTCAGTGCAATAGAAAATATACCGATTTAGAAATTAACAGAGCAATGCCAACCATAAAATAACCGATCGGATAAAAAGCGTTCATTAAGGATTTAGTTTAGTTTGATCAATCCAACGAAATAGTTGCAAAAGCAGGTCGGTTATTAATACAATGTTAATTTGCGACTTTCTAGTGTTTGGCCTGGTTTCCAGCAATGTTTTTATCTTTGAATTCTACTTTATCAGCTTTAAAAAGCCTCGATGAGCTAACGTCTTTTAAATGGCTCTGCTATGGTAGCCACACGCCATTCCTGGGTGAGGTGAAACATAAAAGGGCCTAAACATGAGGTTGATACAAATTTAGACAGATTCTAAGTTTGGTTTTCCAAAACATTTATTATTTTTACATACTATTAGGCTTAAGGATTCTTGTAGTATTGATTATAGTGCAATACATTTTTAACCAAAATTATTTTCAACTAAAACCATACTAACAATGAAAAAACTATCAGTTTTATTTTATTGACTGAATAAATAGCTGTACCCGTTTTTTGCTGATATTTGTAAGGAACAATGCTACATCTTCGATATGCTTTTACAAAAATTCATCTGATTTAAACTATCACTAAAGCCCCGCTTAATAATCTTTTCATTGTATATTTACATATTCATTCTGATTCATTTGACTTAAACTTTAATCCTGATCCTATGAAAAACCTTCTTAAGCTGTTGCTCGCAAGCTCTCTTATTTCCGCTGTCTGCATCTTCAATCCTCTGAAAGCACAAACCACGCTGGTTCCTGCTGATTCGACCAAATCTATACCGGCTGAAGTGCAGGTGATTTTAAATAAATCTTGTTTTGGCTGTCATACAGAACCGGGAAAAATCATGGCACTAACTAAAGTTAATTTCACAAAATGGAATGAATATACTGCTGAAAAACAGGCTTCGAAAGCAAAGTCCATGTGCGACGAGGTTACAAAAGGGAAAATGCCCCCTAAAAAATTCAGGGAAAAAAATCCGGATGCAATACCAACTACGGAAGAACTGAAAATACTTTGCGATTGGATGCAAACAATGCAAGCCGATAAACAATAATTTACCTATTTGCACAAATAAATCTGGAGTTGTCGTGAATGATTGGCTTAAAATACGCTTTTCTATTCACAGAAATTCGTATATTGATCTTAATATAAGGCTTTTATGGGAGAATCAGCAATAGCGTCATAGTTGTATTGATGTTACCCGATTAGCTTTTTTCTCTTCTGATTTGTGAATTCAGAGATTTCATCAAATGTCTTTTTTAAAGGATCCTGGGTATTGACTGGCAAAGTTACTTTTTAGCTTTTAGCCTATCAATATAAGGTATCTTAAGAGGAATTTCATAATGAAAAGTTTTAGCAAATACACTGTTCCCGTTGCCGTTTTTATAATCAGAGCACTTCTTCCTACAGATTGTTCGGCACAATGGGCAACCGATCCGTACCTTAACAACCCAGTTAGTACGTTGGAATCGAACCAGGAAAAAACAGGCATTGCCTCTGATGGAATCGGTGGCGCTTATATTGTATGGGTTGATGGAAGGGTTTCGGGACCCGATATTTACGTCCAGCATATAGATGCTATGGGTGCATTGAAATGGGCAGTTGACGGCATTCCTGTCTGCGATGCAAATGATTACCAGGAAAGCCCGGCAATAATTCCCGATGGAAACGGAGGCGCAATAATTACGTGGGCTGATTTCAGAAATGGAAACGACTATGATATTTATGCGCAGCATGTGGATGGCAATGGACTGATGCTTTGGGGCAAAAATGGCAAGGTTATACACCAGGGCGCCGGTGATCAGACCCACCCGATTATAGCGTCCGACGGGGCAGGCGGAGCAATTATTGCCTGGCTTGATCAAAGTTTGCTTGTCGCCCGGGATTTCACTATACAAACTGAGCGGATTGACGCCAGCGGACAGACACTTTGGGGTGTTCCTGCTGCTTCGGTTATCCTTACCGACACGGTTGGGACAAAATCAAATGCGGTTATCATTGCTGACGGTATCGGAGGTGCAATCGTTTCCTGGACCGATTTCAGATCGTATTACAACGGGAATACAGCTACCGATATATACACACAGCGTGTTGATAAAGACGGGGTTACCAAATGGGGGCACGACGGAACAGTGGTTTGCAAAGCAGATCAATTTGAGGATTTTTCGGCTATGGCAACAGATGGAAGAGGGGGCGCTATCATTACCTGGCAGGATTACAGGAATGACGTCGATCAAAACATTTATGTTCAACGGATTAATGCCGCAGGTACTGCTCAATGGACTACCAACGGAATTGTGATTTGTGATGCCATTAAAGACCAGACCTATCCGGTAATTATTTCAGACCAGGCCGGAGGAGCAATAATTGCCTGGAACGATTTGCGAAACTTTGGCGGGTCAGTAATATATGCACAACGAGTTAACGGAAACGGAATTACACAATGGCCCGGCAAAGGGTATCCTGTTATCGGAGGTGATTCGAAATCTGCTGCCCGTATCATTTCCGATGGAAAAGGCGGAGCAATTATTGCTTGTGAGAGCAATAGCAATTCGACCAGTGATATTTATGCCACTCATTTAAATGCAAATCCGGCCATAGATTGGACTTCGGTGATAAGTAATGCCGACTGGAGTCAGAAAATTCCAATGCTGGTGTCCGATGGCAGCGGAGGAGCTATCCTAACCTGGGAGGATTATCGCACTAACGTAAATATTGATATCTATGCACAGCATGTGAAAGCCGATGGGGTATTGGGCAGCAGCACTTTTACAGGAATAAAGGATTTTTCGGAGTCATCTGTTTCGGTTTACCCTAATCCGTTTAAAAGTGATCTTTTTATTGATGTAACATCTGTTTCATCCCTTGATCCGGTTGAAGTAACTTTGTTTGATTTAACGGGAAGGAAGCTTAAAACTACTTTTGGCAGCGGCGTGATCTACATGAATCTGCATGAATACCCGCCTTCAGCATATATGCTTAAAATTGCTGATGGGAAGCAAATTATAATTAAAAAGATCATTAAAAAGTAATACCTGCTGAAGCCTGATTGGATAATTGGCTGGTTTCACATATTTCCTTTCCTGTCTTATTTGTTTTTTCTGAAAATTAATCTCTCTGCGGTTTCAATCCGTCGAAAGGAGGCTGGTACTTCATACAAGAAGTTACGGTCTCAATACATAATACGCATTACTTTTATGTGAATTTAAAGAAACTTAACTTTGTTTCCATTGTTATGATAATACTTTCACTGGTAAGGAAATATTCACTGAAATGCCGGGATAACGCTAATTTTCTGCAGATTTCAAGGGTCATATGGTGAACGGGGAAGTAAAACGGAAAACGAAAAAATGGAAGCAGGGATAAATACTGAATATCGCCGCAAAGTGGTGGTAGTCGGAGCCGGATTGGTTGGTGCAACATTTTGCTATGCGCTCGCTCAAAGCGGCCTTGCTGATGATATTGTGCTGATTGACAAAAATGAAGACCAGGCTCGCGGGCAGGTGCTCGATCTGGTGCACGGGCAGCCCTTTTTCCCGACCGTTTCGATTAAAGTTGGAACTTCTGATGATTATAGCGATGCCCAGATAGTTGTTATCACAGCCGGTGCGGCTCAGAAACCTGGCGAAACCCGGTTGCAGCTTCTGCAAAAGAATGCCGCCATAATCGGAAGCATTGCCGAAGATATTAATGCGCATCATTGCAAAGGAATCATGCTTATAGTAAGCAACCCGGTGGATGTACTCACTTATGTCGCCTTAAAACACTCCGGCTGGGATCGAAGCCGGGTGATTGGGTCGGGAACAGTGCTCGACAGTGCCCGCCTGCGCTACCTTTTGAGCAAAAATTGCGGCATCGATGTTCACAATATTCATGCTTATATGCTTGGCGAACATGGTGACAGCGAGTTTGCTGCCTGGTCAATGACTCATGTGGCTGGCATTCATATAGATGATCATTGCGGAATATGCGGAAAGTGTTCCGAGTGGAAAACGGAGCGCATCAAAATTGAACAGGAAGTGCGCGATTCGGCGTACCATATCATCAATTACAAAGGCTCAACCCATTATGCGGTTGGATTGGCACTTGTCCGCATTGTTGCTGCCATTCTTCGCGGACAGAACAGCGTGCTAAGTGTGTCCACTTTACTCAATGGTGAGTTTGGAATCAGCGATGTTTGCCTTAGTGTGCCTTGCATTGTGTCCGAGCATGGTGTAATAAAGATTATTAAAAGTCCTTTTTCAGATAATGAAATGGCTTCACTTATCAAATCTGCCAACATTCTTCATGAGGCAATTAATCAATTGCAATAGAGTCATAAGCCAACCCGGATTATACCTTTTAAAATTCACATTTTATATCTTCATACAGCTTATCATAATTTGAGCTGTTTTGAGTAGTTGGAATTTTTACTAATTTCGTGGATGGATCATCAGGAAATTGAAAACGGTACTTTTCCATGTTAATGTGCGTAATTTAATTCATTGTCATTTAGTTAATTGTATTTGTAAATAATTACTTAAAATACTGGAATATGAAAAACTATTTTTCTCTGACGGCATTTATACTGTTGATATTTTTTTTCACCGATTGCAGCAATGGCGGGCAAGGCAATGAGAAAACACTGTCCGCTTCTGGCAATAAAAATGCTTATACTCCCAAGCCTTATGTGGAGCTGAAACATCCGGAATGGAGCAAAAATGCTACTATTTATGAAGTAAATATACGGCAATATACACCCGAAGGAACTTTCAAAGCTTTTGAAACACATCTTCCCCGCCTCAAAGAGATGGGTGTTGATATTATCTGGCTTATGCCAATCAATCCGATAGGAGTTAAAAACCGTAAAGGAACACTTGGCAGCGAATATTCTGTAAAGGATTATTATGCGGTTAATCCGGAATTTGGTAGTATGGACGATCTGAAAGCATTGGTGAAAAAGATCCACAATATGGGTATGCATGTCATTATCGACTGGGTTGCCAACCATTCATCCTGGGATAATAAACTGGCGGCAGATCATCCGGACTGGTACACCAAAACAGCGGAAGGTAATTTTCAGCCAACGCCCTGGTACGATTGGGACGATGTGATAGATTTTGATTACAACAACCCGGATATGCGGAAATATATGACCGATGCTTTAAAATACTGGATTAAGGAAACCGATATTGATGGCTATCGTTGCGATGTGGCCGGGTTTATTCCGGTTGATTTCTGGGAAAACGTGAGGGCCGAACTGGATGCCATCAATCCTGTGTTTATGCTTGCCGAATGGGAATCGCGTGATTTGCATAAAAAGGCTTTTGATATGACCTACTCCTGGAGCATTTGGGATAAGATGAAGGACGTTACAACCGGAGGGAAAAATATCGGCGGCCTGGTGGAATATATGGCTCATGATGTAAATACATTCCCGCCTGATGCCTATCGTATGACTTTTACCGACAACCACGATAAAAATGCCTGGGAAGGAAACCAATACTCCAATTTTGGGGCGGGTCTGCAAGCCTGCATGGTGATGGCCTGCACCGTAAATGGAATGCCATTGGTGTACAGCGGGCAGGAAGCCGGATTAAACCGTTCTTTAAAATTCTTTGATAAAGATACTATAGCATGGAAGCAACATACGTTTTATGATATGTACAAAAAACTTTTTGCACTCAAGCATAAGAACCAGGCCTTATGGAACGGCGCCTGGGGTGGCGAAATGGTCAGGATATTTAATGATAAACCGGGTCAGGTGATTTCATTTTCCCGTGAAAAGAACAATGACAAAGTAATTGCCATAATCAATTTCAGCGCCAAGCCACTGGAAGTAATTTTGAATTCAAAGCACCAGGCAGGGAGCTATACTGAGTTGTTTGCCAATACTGCTTATACGTTAAAAGGGAATGATCAGTTTTCGTTGGAGCCGTGGAGTTACAGGGTGCTGGTTAAATAACGAGGGGAAATAAATTTTAAAAGTGGTTAGCCACTTTTTGTGCCAAGTGCAAAAACAAAAATTTACGATGATGTTGTAAATTTACGATGAAATAGTAATTAAAATCTGACAATATGTTTTCACCTGCCAAAGCAGTGAAATTAAGAAAGGCCAGAATTGCTTTTTGGATTAATTTGCCAATTTGTGTGATATCAATGATCTTAGTTTTTAAATCTTATGACAGTCAGATTTTATGGAAGATTATTGCTTCATTGACTGGATTCTGATTATTTCTGAGCATGACACTTCTGGTCTACCGACAATTGATTCGATTGAAATGATGGATGTTCCAGGCGTATTCAATAGAATTAATCATTTATGTTGTTCCGATCAAAAACCGCTTAACTTTGTTTGGTTATATAAAGTTTTCGGAAAATGGAATCCAAAAAAGATAATACTCCTGCAGAGGTTGCTGCAAAAACAAAAACCAAAAGAACTCCTGCTACCGAACTAA
Source organism: Bacteroidales bacterium (assembly GCA_038237165.1). Lineage (GTDB taxonomy): Bacteria > Bacteroidota > Bacteroidia > Bacteroidales > UBA4417 > UBA4417. Next base: position 18,564 of record JBBRYZ010000026.1, read on the forward strand.
GCAGGAAAGACCTTATTGCCCGGGTTAAAAAGCTCTCGAAAGACTACAGGGTAACCAGTGACAAAAAATTTAAGCTAAAAGACTTCCCTACTACGTTAAATTCCGATCTGGGAAAAGTTGAAAAGCCGATGTCCCAGAGTGTTTTGCAGCTTGGTGTTGAGGCTCTGGAACAGATGCAGGACAAATTGTACGCCCAGGACAGATGGTCGTTGCTTGTAATTTTCCAGGCCATGGATGCCGCCGGCAAGGATGGCGCCATTAAGCATGTAATGTCGGGTATTAATCCGCAGGGCTGCGAGGTAACTTCTTTCAAGTCGCCCAGTGCCGAAGAACTCGATCACGATTACCTGTGGCGCTGTATGAAACACTTGCCCGAACGTGGCCGTATCGGTATTTTTAACCGTTCCTATTACGAAGAAGTGCTGGTTGTAAGGGTACACGAAGCAATTCTGAAGTCGCAAAAGCTTCCTGAAAAACTCATCACCGAAAACATTTGGGACGATCGTCTGAAAGATATCAGTAATTTCGAAAAATACCTGAATAATAACGGGATTCTGCTGGTGAAAATATTCCTTAATGTTTCGAAAAAGGAACAAAAAAAGCGCTTTATCGAACGTATTGAAAAGCCTGAAAAAAACTGGAAATTCAGCAGTGCGGATCTGGCGGAAAGAAAGTTCTGGAAACAATATATGGCTGCTTACGAAGATCTGATCAAAAAGACCGCAACCGAAAAATCACCCTGGTATGTAGTTCCTGCAGATAATAAACCCTATGCGCGAATTGTGGTTGCAGCAGCCATACTCCATGCGCTCGATTCGATGAAACTGGGATATCCTAAGGTAAGTGAAGATCAGCAACTCGAATTGCAGCAGTTGAAACAGGAGCTTTTGGATGAGAAATAGTTTGTTTGAAATGTCTGAAGGGTAGAGACGCGATTTATCGCGTCTCTGTCGTCATAGGTTTAATGCCCTGTTGTTCAAATGCCACAAATCTTCATTTTATACTAATCACACATCCCCATCCCAAATCCGACATCCGCAATTCAAATTCAAATTCAAATCCAAATCCAAATCCGACATCCGCTATCCGACATCCCTAAACCCTAACCCCTAAATCCTAACCACTTTTTGTGTTAAACAATCTCATCCCGCCCTTACAATGGATAAAAGGTTATTCGCTTAAAAACCTGGGTAGTGATGCCGTTGCCGGAATTACGCTGGCAGCTTATGCCATTCCGGTGTCCATGGCTTGTGCTTTTCTTGCCGGGCTGCCGGTACAGTATGGGATTTACGGGTACCTGATCGGAGGAGTGTTTTATGCCATTTTCGGAACCGGCAGGCAACTGGCTGTCGGGCCAACCACTGCCATTTCATTGCTTATAGGAACCACAATTGCTACTATGGCCAACGGCGATGTTCAACGCTGGGCCGAAATAGCTTCGCTTACAACCCTGGTAATGGGAGCAATAAGTTTAATAGCTTATTTTTTGCGGTTAAACATCATGATGAGTTTTATCAGCGAATCGGTGCTTATGGGATTTAAAGCAGGCGCGGCTATCACTATTGCTCTTACGCAGTTGCCAAAATTATTCGGAGTTGAAGGGGGTGGCGCAGGTTTTCTGGATCGGGCATATATCCTTATTGGTCAGCTCGGTGATACAAACCCGGCAGTTTTGATTTTCGGGATTTTGGCTATAATCCTGCTTGTTGCAGGGGAGAAATTGCTGCCGGGACGTCCGATAGCCATTATCCTGGTTGTTATTTCAATTATATTATTTTCGGTTACTTCTTTACGCGGATTTGGCTTTTCATTGATTGGGACTATTCCATCAGGTTTGCCCGGATTTCATTTGCCTGCACTTCGGCTGAAAGATATTGATGGCGTTTTCCCGCTTGCCTTTGCCTGCTTCCTGCTGGCTTACATCGAAAGCGTTGCCGCAGCTAAAACCCAGGCTAACCTCGGGGATTACGAAATTGATTCCCGGCAGGAACTACTTGCGCTGGCAGCAGCCAATGTTGCCACAGCCCTCGGACATGGATACCCTGTTAGCGGTGGTTTATCGCAATCGGCAGTAAACAGAACCTCAGGAGCCAAAACTCCTTTTTCGTTGGTGTTTGCTTCGGCTACTATTGCATTGTGTCTCCTGTTTTTAACCGGCTTGCTCAAAGATTTACCCGAAGTGATACTGGCAGCAGTTTTACTGGTTGCTGTCAGCAGCCTGGTGGATATAAAAGGATTGAAAGGACTGTGGAAAGTAAGCCGTGTTGAATTTGCTGTAGCCATGGTTGCCCTGTTGGGTGTGATCGTATTTGGTATTCTGGAAGGCGTGATCCTGGCGGCAATTGCATCGGTTGTGCTCATGTTACGGGCAATTGCAGATCCTCATATTGCTTTCCTCGGACGTATTCCAGGAACAAAAAGGTATACCGATATTAGTCGGCATCCTGACAATGAGCTTATCCCAGGCTTGCTCATGTTCAGGGTCGAAGCCTCTGTTCTGTATTTTAATGTCGAAAATATCTATCACGGGGTTTGGGCCAGGATCCTTCAATCCGAAGATTCAATTTGTTGCGTGATCTGGGATTTGAGCACCTCTCCTTATGTTGATATTGCCGGAGCCCGGCTTATTAAAAAGCTGTACCTTGATTTAGAAGCAAAGGGCATTTCTTTGAAAATATCCGACGCTCATGCCAACGTGCGCGATCTGCTGCGTATTGAAGAGATTGAAGAACTGATGGGTCGTATCAGCAGGAAAGTTTCCATTGACGACATTGTGAATGAATTATCGGCAACGGGTAAAAATGGAGAATTGTCGGTTTTATAATTTATTTAACACTCCGAAACAGATGCAGATACAAGAGATCTTTGATCCCGCTACGTTTACAATTAAAAATAAGAGTTAAATACATTTCAGTATTTACAAAATGAAATTATGTATTTTTACAATGCTAACCCTGCCGGTACATAAAAAAGTAACCACCGGCACATATTTAAGGTAATCATGCACGAACAAATAACCCTTACCACGCCTGCTCTTTTATTTTCGGCAATTTCCTTGATTTTATTAGCTTATACCAACCGGTTTCTGGGATATGCGACCTTGATACGTGGATTACATGAGAAATTTAAAGTTGATCCAAACGAACTTTTGAAAGGTCAGATTGCTAACCTTCGAAAACGGCTCTATTTAACCAAAAACATGCAGATTCTTGGAGTTACCAGCCTGTTTCTATGTGTAGGAACCATGTTCCTTATTTTTGTGGGTGAGCAGAACATAGCTGTCTGGATATTCGGCGTTGCTTTAATGATGATGATCGCATCACTGGGGATTTCTATTTACGAAATTCAGATTTCGGTAAAAGCGCTCGATCTTCATTTGAGCGATATGGAGAACGAAGCTTCAAATCAGTAAATAAGCTTTGTAACTGGCTTAAATTGAGCATTGTACTGTGTAAATGAGAATTGGTAAAAAGCAGATTAATTATTAATCCTTTTCAGTTGTAGGAATCGGATTAGATTGGTTAAGCCAGAGATGCCGGTTAGATTGGTCTTGGAGCCTCTAAATATTATTTAATTTATTTGAAATTATCCGGCTTTTATTTCGTATCTTTATAAACTTATTTTTCAATAAAGTGTTTATAAACTTTTAAAATCAATCAGCCATGAGTAAAGTTAATGTTGTAATCGGAGCATTGGCAGGTGTTGCTGTCGGTGCATTGTTGGGCGTATTATTTGCCCCTGATAAAGGCGACGAAACCCGCAAAAAAATTGCTAAAAAAAGCAAGCATACCACGGATGCGTTAAAAGATAAATTTAATGAATTTGTCGATGACGTTACAAATCGTTTTGAAAAAGCAAAAAAAGATATCGAAAATGCTCCAAAAGTTGAAGCTGAGGAAGTATAATAAATAGTTGTAATTTCTAAGCAGATAATATTTGGTATTCACCATCATATCCCTGAACCTTGATAAATCCGCAAAAACACGGAGTTGAAAGACTATGGATTGGTTAAAATTATCTGCCTTTATTTAAGTGCTTGTAATTGATATTATTTTAAACTGGTAATAAGAAAAGCAGAACTGTAAGTAGTTTTATACTGTTTTTAAAACCACATCAATAGTTTGTTTGTTAATTAATTGCCTGTTAAAATTCACTTTACTGATAATTCAGGAATAATCGGAAATTGATAATTCTTCAGTTGAGAACACTCCGATTATTCCTGAAAAAATCAAAAACTTTAGCTAAAAATCAAAAAATGAAAGAAAAGGAAACTATTCTTGAGCCCCTCCTGGAAAGGGCGGAAGATTTCGGAAAAACGAGTCTTGAATTATTCAAGCTCAAAGCCATTGATAAAGCATCAGATATAGTTTCATCGCTTATTCCTCAGTCGTTGGTTTTGATTTTTGCACTCATCTTTGTACTTTTCCTAAATCTGGGTATAGCGTTCTGGCTGGGCGAATTATGGGGCTCTGTTTCCATGGGGTATCTTGCTGTAGCTGCCTTTTATGCCGTTTGCGGAATTATTATTCATTTTCTTTTGCACGATAAAATTAAGGAGCGCATACGCAATTCTGTTATCGAACAATTGCTTAAATAAATCCATATGGCAGAAAATACTCCTTATTCTGATCTTAAAGAAGCTATCGCAAAGCTGGAAATTGAGCAGGCTGTCAGCGCACAATTGCTGAAAGATGAGTTCCGGTCCACGTACGAAAGCTTAAATCCGTTTAACCTGCTCAAGAGGTCATTCAGTAATTTTATTGAATCGCCCGATATACGGAATGATCTTCTTGGGTTGATAATGCCACTGATAACCGGGTTTTTCATAAAAAAGGTCTCTGCCGGAGCCCGTCGTGGACAAGCCATTAAGCAAGTTGGAATTATGTTGTTCGATGGACTTGGCAGGTATATTGTCGGTAATCCTGAAATATTAAGAACAGTAGGTCTTTTCATTACTAGTATTTTCCATAAGAAAAAGGCGGTGGAAGTTCCTGAGGAATAAAATCTCATTCTTACTGGACTTTCTTATTAATAAGTCATTTTATCATACTGCTAACGACTTCGTTATTCTTATCCATCCAAGCACTAAATGAAATAAAGTCCGAAATTTTAGATCCGGTATTTAATCAGCCCTTGAATAAACAATTTTGCCACAGATTTCACGGATTTGCACAGATTTGAACCGTATTCAGCAGTTTCATAACAAGAAACCGACCTCACACATTTATTTGTAGCTGTGTAATCAGCGTAATCTGTAGCTTGTATTTATCCTTCATTGCATTGAACAAGCTGATTAGTTATTAGATCCTAAATCCGCTCTCCGAAATATCCCTTTACTTCTCTTCCTTCTCCAACTTCCACTTCTTCTTCTTCTCTTTGTAAGCCTGCCTGTTCTCTTTCGACGAAATCATGGTTTCTTTGAGACCCGAAAGAAAGGAGCGGATAATAATATTGATAAAGCCCTTGTTCATATCCCTATCGACCTTGAATTCAACGGTGCGTGGAGGAATACTGGCTTGCGAAGGATTTGATGCGTCAATGTAAGCATTTGTAGCAAAGGTTATGATGGAATTAATCCATTTGGCACGGTCCTTCAGCTGCAAATCTACATCCAGGTCATGGTATAAAAATTTCATGGTGCCTTTTGAATTCGTTCTGGTGGCAGTACCCGCAAATGTAATTTTATCGGCTATCCCTTTCTTAATATTAAGTGGTGAGTATGCTTGAAACAGAGGATTTAAGTCTGGCAGATTGAATTTTCCAACGGTTCCGTTCATATTGAACTCGGGTTTCAGGTAACTGAAAAACAAATCCAGGCTAACCTGAGCCTTGTTTTCGATAGATGCTGTGGCGTTAATTGTTAGCAAATTAGCCGTAGGCAAACTGCTTATGTTTTTTGCTTCAAGTGTCCCATTCGAAATGTTAACAGTTGCATGTTTGCCATCAGGCTTGATTTCCTTGCTTACTACATTGACCTTAGTGGCTTTCAGCAGGTTTATCATCGTGGGAACAGGAATCGCTGTTAATTGCTGTGCCAGGTATTCCGGAACGCGGTTTTTATCCAGTGATTTTGTCTTATCCTTGAAAACAGAAATCTCAACTTTATCCAGCTCAACTTTATCCACATATATTTTATGGTAATAAACCAGGGTGTCGAAATTAACATTCATAAGCTTAGCGCTTCTTATGGTACCCGATATTTGCAATGTCTGGAATTTATACATTTTCTGCATCGAAGCATGCCCGATGTTCGGTTTGAAAGCAAGGTTGACCAGGTTAACGGATTTGTCGCGGTAGGAAACAGCTATGGATTGTGCCGAAATCTCAAAAATGCTGTCAGCAGTCTGAATATCCAGGTTTTTCATACTTGTGTTTAAATCCTTGAAACTATAGATCAGAGTATCGATTGATTTCTGAATTTTTAGTTCACCCATGCTAAGTTTGTAATCCTTTATTCCAATAAAACTGACTGCATCTTTAGGCAGATCCCCCGAAATTCTGCCAATACTGAGTTCCACATTTTTAAAAGTTAAAACATCTTTACGCCAAAGCTGGTCGATCATCAGGTTGTTTAACGAAATGTTCAGTTTCTGTACCCTGAATTCGCGTTGCTTTCCTTTGTTGATAATATGAAACGAAGCATTTACCAGTTCAAAATTCTCAAGAAAATAGGAATTCACAAATTTCTTTATGTTCTTAAGATTCTTTATTTTTTGGCGTAAAGCCACAGCCGAGTCCTGGTATGGCATCAGAATATTATTATCTCCGGATAAATTTAATTGTATGTCAGGATTAACAATCACAATGCGCGAAAGAACCAGCTTGCTTGAGTTTAATAATGTTAGAATTTTAACATTTTTAAGCAGTATTTTGCCGGTTGTAAGCCGGAACGAGCTGTTAATATATGGATACTCGCCCGACTGTTTTTCGCGTGGCTGCAATACTACATTTAAAACCTGAATGTTCCCCCGGAAAACATTAACTTTCAGCTTATCGAATTTTAGTTCGTATACATCCGAAATTATATTGGAATTAAAACTCTTTACCAGGGCATCAGCCAGAAGCTGGTTGAAATGGCGCGAAACATAATAGGTTGTAATGCCCAGTATAGCAAATAATATTGCCAATATCCAAATTAAAACTTTTCTTTTTGGGTGTCTTTTCCTGGTGTTGAATCGTTCTGCCTCCATACCTGATTATTTTTGAATCAAAAATTAGATTTCCCTTTAAACTATACCAAAACTGTCATTTTCGAAAGATGAATATTTATCTGATCTTAACCATCTTTCCAACTCCCTGTTGTTGAAGGGTTGTCTGTGTTGTGCAACGAATTTATCTTTATTTTCAAACAATCCAACTACCTTATCCCTTTTAAACTTAGAGTCTTTAGAAGAAATACAGGTTAGATAGCTGCTCCACGAGTATTCGCAAGGATGACTGCTGAATCCATGATGAACTGAATTGTTATGGATGTAAAGGATTAATTGTTTGAAGTACTCCTGTTCGTCAACTGGTTTTCTTTTAAATGGTCTTTCAAAAAGACTACCGTGCCTGGAAAATCGTTTATTAAAATCCTTGGTATAGGCGTTGAATAAATTAGAAAAATATTGGTGGGGCGGTTTATTTAAACCTGACAGGTTTTGAAAACCTGTCAGGTTTAAATTGTCCGATACTTCCGCGTTATCTTTTAACCTGATTAGAAAATGAAAATTATTTGGCATCAGCACCCATGCATATGTATCAGCAACAGGCGAAATATTTTTATCATATAAACTTAAGAAATACGCATAGTTATCGGACTCGCAAAATAAATTACAACTGTTTATCCCACGATTATAAATATGGTAAAACTTTCCTTGCTTAAGTGTAAGTTGGGAATCAGGCATCGCAGTTGGGTTTTACTAAAACTGAGAGGTTTTAAAAACTTGTCAGGTTTAATTTGGGAAGAGCGTTGAATAGAAGTGAGAACTGAGAGCTGAGTTGTGAGTAAAGAGTGGTGAGTTAGGATGTTGTGTTTGAAGATTTTCGGGAATAGTGATTTTGGATGAATTGTTAAGGGGCTTTTAAATTCCCAGTGCCATGCTAACAACGCAAAGGTACAAAACTAATCATCTTATCATGTGTGTTCGTCATACGTCTGCCTGAAAACCCCCTCTTACGTATGGAATCCGGTATGAATTTGGTGTCTGAAATCAGGATAGGCTGAGAATTATGTTCTTAATTTTTCTTTTGAAGAAAATGATAATGAACCCACTAAAAACAGAGGGCAGGAAAAGAAATAGATTTTTCGGGCGAGTCAACAATTCGATATCCGCATTAGTGTATGCACATCCCAAAGGGTGTCTGACACTGGAATAGGAGGCAGACATTAGAAATGACATCTGCAAAACGACCTGGTCATAGTCTCAAAATCCGAAATCGCAAATCCGAAATCCTTTTTATCCCTTTTTCCTCGAACTCCGGTTTCCTCCAAAGAATCCCCATCCGCCGCTTCCGATCAAAAAACCAAAGGCATACCAGGCTCCGTTGTTATTCGGTGCATAAACGGTAACATCGTTGCGGAACAGCATGGCAATCAGATCGAAAGGAGCGATGAATCCATGAAACAAACCTCCAAGGAAACCAAAAGTGTGTCCTTTTAGGCAGGGCGTTACAATTTCCTGATTGGTGCAAGCTGCAAACAGTGCTATAACTGCAAAAAACAGTATTGTAAATAGAATGCCTTTGAATTTGGTTATTTTTCTCATAATTCAAACATTTGTAATGTATTATTATTTTTACCTGTTATCTAAAAAGTCTATAAAATTAATGAAGAACATTGGAATGTAACGCGTGCAGCCATTTATTTTATTATTTCCGGTAATTCAAACCCCTCAATTAAGTACATAGTGTAAAATCAATCGCTCATTTGCTGGGATGAATGTTTTGGAGTTTGTTCAGTATTTCAAAATATTAAACGGTGCTTTGTATTGAGAATAATGCAAATATCCACAAATATGAATACTTTTGCTCCCTGAAAGAATATGACCATTATAATTAACGTTAACGAAAACCTGAATCATGAAAATGAAATTGAATTTATTTATTCTGCTGGCTGCTATGATTATAGTTGCAGCATCGTGTAAACAAAAAAATGCTGCTGACGAAAATCTTGCTCCCAATGTGCATAAGGTTACTGCCGAAGAAGTAATACAGACCAGCAATTACACCTATATGCGTGTTTCGGAAAATGGAAATGAAAACTGGATCGCTATTACCAAAGCACAAGTTGAAAAGGGTAATTCATATTATTACATTGCGGGCATGGAAATGAACGACTTTAAAAGTAAAGAGTTGAACAGGACATTTCCCTCCATTATTTTTGTTGACAAATTCAGCGACAAGCCTATAAGAGCTACCGTTTCCGTTGCTGATTCGGCAAAGGGTAAACAACAGGCTGTTGCAAAAGAAGGTATAAAAGTGGAACCTGCCAAAGGCGGTATAACCATTGCCGAGCTTTATGCAAACAAGGAAAAATATGATGGGAAAACAGTTAAGATTCGTGGCGAAGTTGTTAAATACGCGTCTGAAATTATGGGTAAAAACTGGGTTCATATCCAGGATGGCACCAGGAGCGGCGATTCTTTTGATCTTACCTTCACCACTAATGATGTTACCAAAGTTGGTGATGTGGTTACTTTCGAAGGAACTGTGGCACTGAAAAAGGATTTTGGAGCCGGTTATTTTTATGAAGTTATTGTTGAAAATGCAAAGATGCTAACGCAGATGTAATCTTTTCCTTTTTTAAAATTAAAATAGAGATCCCCTTTTGCTAATTCCGCTGAGGGGATTTTTGTTTTATCTATGGAGAATTAGTGATTTACCCGGCGGTATTAACTCAGCGGGATTGGCTCTGCGGGATTTGTAATCCCGCTGTATGGAGTTCTGGATTTTTAATCCTATAAATTAGCAGAATTAGATCTGCGGGATTTGTAATCCCGCTGTATGAAATTTCGGATTATTAATCCGAGAAAGCTGAAAATTGTCGGAAAACTTTCAACCTGATTTGTACATTATAGACCTATACAACCTTATGGATTTCCAGATAGAGATCCTCAACCTTTTTCCTTGCCCAAGGTGTCTTGCGTAGGAATTTCAGGCTCGACTGTATGCTCGGGTTTTCGATAAAGCAATTAATCTGGATGAGTTTGCCGAGTATTGACCAGCCAAAATGATCTACCAGGCGGTTCAATATGGTTTCGAGGCTTATGCCGTGTAGTGGATTGTTCTTTTGCTCTGCCATTGCTCAATATAAATACGTTGTTGTTTTGATAGCGCAAAGGTAGTTGATGAAAAATAAAATCCGCTAAAAAATTCTCTTTGATGCCTTCTGGACTAGTTCCAGTTATCCCTCAGTTTTTGGATTATCTTTTTCACATCTTTTTCTTCAAAGAGGGCAACAAGTTTTAACGCCAGGTTTAATAGAATTCCTGGAGGATGTTTAAGTATTTCCCCGAAAACAGCGATTCTGTTATCCTTTTTAGAAATAACCGACTGTTTCTCATCATCATTAAGGCCAGCTATATAGCAGGCAGAATTCCATGCCTGTTCCCTTGCTTTCACCATACTGAAATTAATGATTTGCTTATCAGTGTTTTCACCAATCCAATCCAGAATTGACATGAGCCTTGAAACTTTTGCAATCCTCTCCTGCATTTCATTTATCAGGCTGTTGAGGATATGGTTAACCTTCATGAAATCATTTTCTACTTCCATTATTTTCGTGCCGGTTTGAAAACTGGCAGTTGCAATTCCCAGATCCAGGTTGATATGGGCATTCATGCCGAGTATGATATGCTGTAAAATACTGATTTTTTCATTCTTTGCATCAAAAGCTATCTTCCACGACTCCGAGCAAATTAAGTTATCAGTATATTTTTGATATGCTGTTAAATATAAATTTGCAAAAGCCACATCCAGCCTTTCCATCCGCTCATTATCCTCAAACTGCTTTTCAATTATGGCCTGTTTTATCTGTGCTGTCGTTCTTCGGTACACATACGCAAAAATACCCAGGTGATTATTCTCAACCACAGTTGAATCTATAATCAGATCTAATTCGGAAAGAACTTCGTCTATTGATTTTGCGGGGATTGCCATATGAACTTATTTGTGTATTTAAACTGTTATAGATACAAGAGTGTTCATATCATTCTTAAAATCATGTAGATTTGATTTTATCCATTCATGATTTTATGCATGATTATTAACTCTTTTCCAATAAAAAAAAATACTAGCTCCCTACTCAAAGAAAGCGTGTAGATTGAGTTCCTTCTCCTTGAGGAGAAGGTGCCAAAGGCGGATGAGGTGAGAGCGTGAACAAAGGCGGGTGAGGAGGGAAAGCGCTCGAAGGATGGATGAGGTTAGCTAAAAACCACTTTACTTTCCAGGAAAAGCGTGTAGTTTGAGTACCTTCTCAAAAAAAGCAAAAAGTCCTATTTCCTTCTCCTTGAGGAGAAGGTGCCGAGACGGATGAGGCGAGAAGGTGCCGAAGGCGGATGAGGTGAGAAAGTGGCCGAAAGGCGGATGAGGTGAGAAAGGTAAGATAAAATCAAAAAAAAAGGACTCATTTACAGAGCCCTTTTAACACTAACCATTCACCTAAATCTTTATTCAACTATTTTAAGTTCTTTTATGAGGTTGGTAGCACCGGCATATTTGTCGATCACGAAAAGTACATAGCGAACATCCACACTAATAGTACGCTGAAGTGCAGGTTCGAAAAGTATGTTACCGCTCATGGCTTCCCAGTTACCATCGAAAGCTAATCCAATAAGTTCGCCATTGCCATTCATAACAGGGCTGCCTGAGTTGCCGCCAGTAATATCATTATCGGTAAGGAAACAGGTGTAAAGTTTACCATCTTCACCGTATCGTCCATAGTCTTTCTTATTGTACAGTTCCTTCAATTTAGCCGGAACAATAAATTCCTCATTGGTGGAATCTTCTTTCGCCATCACGCCATCCAGGGTTGTGAAGTAGTTGTAATGAACCGCATCAGCCGGATTATAACCGAGAACTTTACCATAAGTCATCCGCATAGTGCTGTTGGCATCAGGATAAAAACTTTTTGATGGCTCCATTTCACGCAGCGCAGCTAAAAACAAGCGCTGAGCTATTCTGTTTTTGGCACTGAGTTGCATATTGATTGACTGTAAGGTCTTTAGTTCGTCCATAAATGAATTGTACACGAGGAGTGCAGGGTCGTTTTCTAACTTTTTGAGGTTTGGTTTTGCGAGGAAAGCATTAAATTTAACCTCTGAGCAGAAAATCGACTTTTCGAACATCTCAGCCACATATTTATTGATGTCGCCTTTGTATTTTTTATCGATTACCTTGTAAATAGATGGTTGCTGTGCTGCCGGGATATTGGCACGGTACAATGTAAGCAGAGCAGCTGCTACGTTTTGCTCAATTGCATTGTTGTATTCTTTGAAATGCTCTTCGGAAGCTGCTTTGTATTTTGCCATCTGTTTTTTCAGATCTTCGCCTTTAGCGCCTGTTTTCAAAACAGTTTCGATTGCCGTTGCCTGTCCGGGGAATGATAACGCTTTAGAAACACGCAAACAAAGCTGATTATAATACATCCGTGCAAATAAATTCTGGTCTTTGTATTGTTTGTAGATATCAGCAAATGTGCTGAGTACATCACCATATTTTGCTTTTCGTTGGGCATCGGCATTAATCCATTGATGTAATTGTGCTTCAAGTTCCTGCTTTTTCTCAACTACATTAAGTCTTTTAAGATCGCGGGCTTCACCGAGTTTGTTTTTCCAGGTATTAGCAAAATTGGCATATGTGCTGGCATATTGAATACGTACTGCATTATCAAGATCCATACCTTCTTTTTGCTTTTCGAGTACCTTGCCAAATACTTTTACCATTACAGGATCAATATCATTAAGTGTTGCATCCACAGACCACGAATTGGAGTAACGGTCAGTACGTCCGGGATATCCCCAGATCATAGCAAAATCCTTCTCCTTGTAACCTTTGACTGATACGGGTAAAAAATGTTTTGGAGTCATTGGTACATTATCTTTCGAATATTGAGCCGGTGAACCGTCGGGAGCGGTATAAATACGGAAGATACTGAAGTCACCGGTATGGCGGGGCCACATCCAGTTGTCGGTATCGCCGCCAAATTTACCTATTGATGATGGAGGTGCTCCAACAAGGCGGATGTCATTAAACATTTGGTAAACAAACATATAGTATTCGTTACCATTAAAGAAACTCTTCAGTTCAACGGTATATTTCCCGTTTTCTGTGGCTTCTTTTCTCAATTCTTCAACTTTTTTATAGATAGCTGCATTGCGGGCAGTTTCGTCCATATCGGCAGTAACTACTCCCAACACCTCACTGGTTTTGTCTTCCATCCGATTAAGGAACATAACAAAAAGACCTTCGTTCGGAAGTTCTTCTGCTTTGCTCATAGCCCAAAACCCATCAGTCAGATAATCGTGATCCACAGAACTATGTTGCTGAATAGCTTCGTATCCACAATGATGATTCGTGAAAAGCAGTCCCTCAGGCGAAACAACTTCGGCTGTACAGAAACCACCAAGGCTTACAATAGCGTCTTTGAGACTTGAATGGTTAATGCTGTAAAGTTCATCAGCCGTAAGGTGAAGACCCATCTTTTGCATATCCACATAGTTTAACCTTTCGACAAACATGGGAAGCCACATGCCTTCGTCGGGTACATTGACTGCTTTGGCGAAAACCGCTGAAAGCAAACATAAAGCAAGAACAAATTTTTTCATATTTCTTTGATTAATAGGATTGATTAACTGGCAAAGATAGTTTTAAACTTTTTAGATTATATTCACCACAGGTTGCTACAGTCTATTCATATGCAAGTTACTGGAATTATTCTGTGAAATGGTAAAACAATTCGGTATAAAACAAAACTCAGCAAGGTTTTAATCCTGCTGAGTTTTTCTTTCTTGTAATAAATGGTATATCTTTCCTCTAAGTCCCTAAGTCCTTACGTCCCTACGTCTCACAGTCCCTAAACCCCTATGTCTATCAGTCCCCCAGTCTCCCCTTCCCCATTTCTCCCCTTCCCCCTGTCGACCCACTTAAAGCCCCAGCGCTTCCTTTCCCTGGTCGAAAACGACATCTTTCGGAATATTAGCGGTTTTTAGTTTATCAAGACCAGCCTGAAGCTCCGGACGAACTTTGCCGTTTTCTTTCAGATAATTTACTGCCTTATCGTAATCGCCTTCACCTTCAATACTAAGAATTAATGCACTCCATTCATTAATTGCCTGGCGGGTTTTATCCATATCAACTTTAAAAGTGCCGTCCGGATTTTGCGAAAATGCTTTTTTGTCTTCAAAGAAATTAAAGCACATCATATTCGCTTTGCCATGGGCTTCGGCTGCACCAAAACGAACCGAACGGATCAAGCCTGCCATATATGTTACATAAGCATCTTCGACAGTAATTCCCTGCAATTCGCTTTTCCCGATCAGCCAGCTTACCATCCATAATCCAACTACATCCGCTTTGGCTTCTTCCCATGCTGAGTATTGCTCCTTTAAAGCTTTACGGATCACACCTTTACCGGTAATGGTATTTTTAATACCAAGGCCATGCGAAACCTCATGGAACATTACATTTCCGAAAAATGCGTCGAATTTTATATTTTTGCGTTGTTCCGGTTCAATAAGCACATTTGCAATCGGAACTAAAATTTTGTCAAATTTTGCCTGCATGGCATTTTTCAATTGAAGGCGTCGGCTTCCTTTTGCCAGTTGCACTTTCTCATCGTTAGGCAGATTGATGGCGATGGTTTTGCCTCCGCAGTTCGAATTTCCGGCGTAATACAAAATATCATACGCATTAAGATCGGAACTGGTACCCGGAACTTCCTTTTTGTATTTCGGATCGCAGGGCAGTTCCTTCTGAAGTGCGGGAAGCATGGCCGCATATTTTGCCAGCTTTGTACTCCATTCCTTATCCTTTACCAATACTGACGCTTCGTGGGCTGCTTTATAGCCAAAAAGTTCGTCCTCATAATTTTCGATGGGACCTGCAACAAGATCCAGAGTGTTGGTTTTCATATCCATCCATGCCATATCGCTTTCGAAATAGTCGTCGGTAAGCAGGGCTTTGGCACGGAGGGTGAGGTATTTCTTTAAGCCTGCATCCTCTGCCAGGTCAGCAGCCTTTAAAAGAAGATCAGATGCTTTTTTGATTTTGTCGGCATATATTTCATGATACCAGACGCTTTTCAGACTTTTATCCGCAATGCGCACCACGATAGTGTATTGGCTTGATTTATTCTTATCGTTCCATTTTTCAAATTCTTCCTTCCTCATATCGGCAGGATAGAAATTTGCACCTTTTGGTTTTTCGCCTATTCCTGCAATAAAAGGTTTGTTTTCATCCAGCCGGTCCCATGGGCCATAGTTTATTTCAACAAATTGTTTTGCATATGGGTCTTTAATGGTATCCAGCAAAGCATGTTTATCACCCCAGGTCTGTTCCCAGAAAATATCGTCCATAATCTGAGCAATTTCAAGCAGAACCGGAATCATTTGTTTTTCCTTTTCTGTGAGCTTACTCATGTCGGTGGTAAGTTTAACCACGGCATATTCGTTCACTTTTTTCTGCATTTCGCTCATGGCGGTTGTGTCGTTAGTTGAACTGGAATTTCCCGGCTTTTGTTTGCAACTGCTTGTAAATGCAGCAAACAATGCCAGTGACAACATAAATGGAAGGATTCGTTTTAGCATGGTTTATTGTTTTAAGGATTAAAATCATCCGGCGAAATTACTTAAAATCAGATAGCTGAATGATAAATCTGAATGTTTTTTAGTTCTGTTTTTCTGTTGTTGGAAAGGAGGAGTATGGTGTAAGGTGTAAGTAGTAAGATGTAAGGAGTACGTCAAATGCTCAAGGCATCTGTATCTAATCCGTAGACTTTCGATTTCTGTCTTCCGGCTCCTTTTCAATTGAATATTAATATGTAAGTTTTCAGCTCAGAATTAATATATTTTGCCAGTAGAGTAGAGCGGGAAGGCTACAAACACCTTCCCTGCCCCCTCGTCAATCCGTACGTGCGGTTTTCCCGCATACGGCTTTCCTATAAACTTCATCATTTGCATTCACAGTTAAGCTTTTTGAGTTGCGAATTTTGTG
>JBBRYZ010000027.1:0-33671 GCA_038237165.1 Bacteroidales bacterium
AAAACCTCCGCATTGGAGTTGTTACCGAGCACATTGCCATTAACCAGGTTGCCCAGACCATTACAACTGCATTGATATCGGATAAAATCCAAATACTGGAAGAATCACTTCGGAAAGATTTTGATATTCGTAAACCGCGAATTGCATTACTTGGCCTGAACCCACACGCCGGCGACGGCGGACTGATCGGGAACGAGGAACAGGAAATAATTATGCCTGCCATCAAAGCTGCCCAGCAAAAGGGACTTCTTGTATATGGCCCCTACCCTGCCGATGGTTTTTTTGCTTCATCAGCATACAAACAATTTGATGCCGTTCTGGCGATGTACCACGACCAGGGTCTGATTCCGTTCAAAACCCTGAATTTCGAAGACGGTGTAAATTTCACAGCAGGTCTGCCTTACGTGCGAACCTCACCGGCTCATGGAACAGCTTATGATATTGCAGGTAAAGATCAGGCGTCACCCGATTCGATGCGTGCCGCTACTTACCTTGCCTGCGAAATATTTAAAAACCGGATGCAATGGACTGAATTGAATAAAAATCCTTTGGGGTTTAGTAAGAAGGAGAAGGAGTATTAGGATGGGGGGACTGATTGATGGGATTGATGGGATTGATGGGATTGATGGATTGATGGGATTGATGAGATTGATGGGATTGTGTTAAACATTTGAAACTTGTAATTTGAAACTTTATTACCCCCCTGTCCGCCTGAGGCGGACATCTCCCCGTGTGCTTCGGCTACGCTCAGTAAATTGGGGAGAACCCTGAAGAACTTATTTTAAAGATAAGTAAAGATTTGAATCTTGGAATTTGAGACTTGGAATTTAAAAGATGGAAACCCAAAGAATCCCTATTTTTCAGTTTATTTTAACAAAATAGCATAAACATTAATTTTTCTACTACAAGGATGAGTAAATCCGAATATTCGATCAGCGAAATAACCCAGATCATCAAGGGTGAACTGATCCATGAGAGTGATCCAAATGCGCGTATCAGTGAATTGGTTATTGATAGTCGCCGTTTGATAATGCCCGAAGGAAGTCTTTTTTTCGCACTCACCAGTAAGCGAAACGATGGGCATAAATATATTGAAGATCTTTATGAAAAAGGCGTCAGGAATTTTGTAGTTGAGTACGAACCTGCCAATCTATTACTTCTGTATAATGCAAATATCATACTCGTAAAAAACACCTTGGCTGCCTTGCAGGCATTGGCCGCAGCGCATCGTAAACAATACAAGATCCCTGTGATAGGGATAACCGGCAGCAACGGAAAAACCATGGTTAAAGAATGGCTCTACCAGTTACTGAACGAAAGTAGAAATATTGTCCGCAGCCCCAAGAGTTTCAATTCGCAGATCGGCGTTCCCTTATCGGTATGGCAAATGCGCGAGGATCACGATCTTGCCATTTTCGAAGCAGGCATATCCGAACCGGATGAAATGGATCATCTACAGCCCATCATACTACCAACTATAGGTATTTTCACCAATATCGGCCATGCTCATGATGAGAATTTCATTAACCG
Organism: Bacteroidales bacterium; assembly: GCA_038237165.1. GTDB lineage: Bacteria > Bacteroidota > Bacteroidia > Bacteroidales > UBA4417 > UBA4417. The sequence continues at coordinate 1,531 of JBBRYZ010000027.1, forward strand.
CATCCAAAAAGCGGGTGAAAAATTCAAGCTGTTCACCAAGGTAAAAACACTTATTTACTGTATTGATCAGAAAGAACTCCTGGAAGGAATTATAAAGACAGGCTTACTCAAAAATATTGAAACTTTCACCTGGAGTCGTAAAGTTGCTGCAGACCTCAAGATAATACTGGTTCAGCGCGATACACATTATACAGAACTCACCGCAATTTATAAAGGGGACGAGATCAGTATTTCAATCCCTTTTACAGATGAGGCATCCATCGAAAATGCCATTCATTGCTGGGCGACCATGCTGCTGATGGGGTACAATAATACGCTTATCGCGAAACGCATGCGCACCCTTCAGCCTCTGGCCATGAGGCTTGAGATGAAGGCCGGCATAAACAATTGTACGCTGATCAACGACAGTTACAGCAACGATATCGACTCTCTTTCCATAGCACTGGATTTTCTGAACCAGCAAAAACAGCACCGCAAAAAGACAGTTATCCTTTCGGATATTCTCCAAAGCGGAAGGAGCGAAAATCACCTATACAGCGAAGTAAGCGAGTTGCTCAATCAGAAGCAAATTGACAGGCTAATCGGAATTGGGAAAGGTATAAGCCGGCAAGCCGCACTTTTCAAAATCGAAAAAGAGTTTTTTAATACTACTGAGGAATTCCTTGATTCATATTCTGTGAATGTATTTGCCAATGAAAGCATATTGCTGAAAGGCGCCCGCATATTCGGTTTCGAAAGGATTACCGAATCGCTGCAACAGAAAACACACGAAACCGTACTCGAAATTGATCTCAGTGCTCTGATCCATAACCTGAACTATTACCGGTCGAAACTGGATACCGGGGTGAAGGTGATGGCTATGGTGAAAGCCTTTTCGTATGGAAGCGGGAGTTTTGAAATAGCCAATATACTACAGTTTCACCAGGTTGATTACCTTACCGTAGCTTATGCCGACGAAGGAATTGAACTTCGTAAAGCCGGTATAAAACTGCCCATCATGGTGATGAACCCTGATGAAGAAAGCTTTGATGCCATCATCAAATACCAGCTCGAACCCGAAATTTATAGTTTCCGGGTGCTAAAAATGCTCGAAGCTTCGTTATTAAAATTGTCAGTAAATTCACCACCTGTCGGGATACATATAAAAATCGACACCGGCATGCACCGCCTGGGATTTGATCCTTTGGAAGTGGATGAACTGATCAACCAGGTTAAAGGCCGGAGTCACATTATTGTTAAGTCCGTTTTTTCACACCTGGCAGCCTCCGACAGCACATCCAACGATGATTTTACACGTCATCAGATCAGCCTGTTCCGTATGATTTCGGAGCGTATCAGCCTTGAATTTGATTACCCCATCCTTCGGCATATTGCCAACACAGCCGCCATCACCCGTTTCCCGGAAGCGCGCTTCGACATGGTTCGGCTTGGCATCGGCTTGTACGGAATTGCTCCCATGCCCGAAGAACAGGAAAAGCTGGAAAATGTAAGCACGCTGCGTTCTATTATTTCGCAGATAAAACACATTGAGGCTGAAGATACTGTTGGTTATAACCGCCGGTTCAAAGCTAAAAATGACACTACCATCGCCATAGTTCCTATCGGTTATGCCGATGGCCTGAGCAGGGCATTGAGCAATGGCATTGGCCATTTGAAAGTAGGCGGGAAATTTGCACCCATCGTCGGCAGCATCTGCATGGATATGACTATGATAGATATAACCTGCATCAAAGCCCGCGAAGGCGACGAAGTAATTATTTTCGGCAAAGATCTTCCGATTACCAGGCTGGCAGACGAAATGGGTTCTATCCCCTACGAAATCCTGACGGGTATTTCGCAGCGGGTAAAGAGAGTTTATTTTCAGGAGTAGGCCATATTGGTTTAAAAAATACGAAAAATACAACTATTTGTTGCTGATAACCAGTAACTTATCTGATTATAACATAAAATAGCAAGTCGGAAATATGAAGTTTCATATTGATAAGAACAAAATTCCTTTTCTGGTACTTTCAGTATTTGGTATTATCCTGCTTATCATGGCAGTAGCAAACCATTATTTTTTCCGGACTGTAACATTTGATTATGGTAGCTATAATTTTGCTTTCTGGGATTTTGCACACTTTCGGGTAAGCCGGAGTACATTGATAATGGCTACTTTTCTCCAGGATCATGTTTCTTTCACTTTGATATATTTTATCCCGATTTACTGGCTTTTTAACTGGCTTACAGGTACCTACACTTTAATTCTCATTCAGTATGTTTTGATAATGCTTGCTGCATGGTATTCGTTTAAACTTGTAATGCTCAAATCAAAGGATGTATGGCTTGGTACAGGCACACTTATCCTGTATTTTGTGCTATTGGGTCGATACACTACCTTGTCGTGCGACGTTAATCTGGCCGTAATGTCGGCTTGCATGGTACCGATATTTCTATATTTTTTTGAATTAAAGAAATATGTTTATGCCTTTGTAATATTTGTTCTTGCAATGCTTTCGAGGGAAAATATTCCATTGTGGTTTGTCTTTATCTTCTTAGTATTAATTCTTGAACATTATAAGGAGAAAAAGGTAATTTTAATCAGTTCAGCCGGGATAATTTTATCTATACTATACTTTATACTAATTTTTAAAGTACTTATTCCGGCCTTCAACACCCCTGATAAACAGTACAACCTGTTTAATTATACAGCACTCGGGGCCAATCCGGCTGAAGCAGTCTCTTTTATTTTAAAACATCCTGTTGATGCAACTAAGATGTTATTTGTCAATCACCTGCCTGATCCGACAATTGATATGGTAAAGTACGAATTTTACTGGGTATATATTCTTTCGGGAGGGTTTATATTATTTCTGAGACCCAAATACATAATTTGGTTCATTCCGATAATAGCTCAAAAAATGCTGAATGACAGTTATCTACGCTGGAGTATAGCAACTTATTATTCTATTGAGGTTGTAACCTTATTACCGCTTTCTGTTTTCCTGGTTCTTTCAGAGTTTAAATCCAGACACTTAAAATATGCCCTTTCAATAGCTACTTGTTTAATTACCATTTCTGTCACGTTGTATAAACTTAATCCCAAAAATATTGAGCTCTATTGGTCAGCTAATCCTGCTAAGGAAAGGATTTATGATGAAAATTTTTTCAAGGCTCGTTTTAATATCAGAAAAGTTAATCAGTTGCTTGATCTTATTCCTGCCGATGCGAGAGTTAGCTCATGCGATGTAATACTGCCACACATTTCACAAAGACAGTTTATTTACATGTTCCCTGCAGTGGAAGATGCTGAATATATTGTTATTTCAACTATGCATGATAATTATTTGTTGCCTCATGAAGCAAATGAACAGAAAAGGAATGAATACCTCACAAGCCCGCAATGGGAAATAATTGCAAAAGCGTATCCAGTAGTCCTTCTCCGAAAACTTGCAACTCAGGATGAAATGCTAAAGCACTTAATGCGGATTAAGAAGAATGCAATAGAATGCAATTTCGAAAATGCTGATAAGGGCAAACAATTTACTCTTTTATCGAACGGCGAAAAAGCAGATACCCTTTCAAAGAGGTCTGATTCCATTGCACGCTCCGGTAATTTTTCTCTGAGACTTACCCAAAAATCCCCTTTTGGAATTTCATATCATTTCAGCAATGTTTCTGATTTGAGATATATAGAAGTGAGCGTATGGAGAAATCCTAACACTACTTCAGGTTACCTGATTGTTTCGTCGGGACAGGATCTATATTTGGTCACTGGCAAAAGCGTGGAAAAGGATTCAAACGGCTGGGAAAAACTCCAGTTAAATTTTGTGGTTCCCGAAAGTGTAACTCCCGAAAGCCTGAGTATTTTATTATGGAACAATAGCTCAAAACCAGTTTACTTTGATGATTTTACGATTAAAAAATATTGAATTTACGCATGAAATTGATATCTTGAAAATGTCCTCCCTGCCGCGCCCTAAATATCAGATTAAATTTTGGGAACTATTAAAATCGGCTAAATCAATTATCGTGAGTTAATTGCTTAAATTATAATTGACAAGCTCTACAAACAATATTGATAAAAAAACTAATTTTGCCAAAAATGAAATACTAAAACTATTTAAATGATGAAAAAACTATTCTTTTTTGCAATTGCGGGAATGCTGATATCAGCATGTTCAAACTCAGGAAGCAAACCCCAGGCAGTTAATCCGAACCTACCTCACGAAGTAGTGGTTACCAATGATATGGAAAATGCAATGGCCATTATTCCATCCTGGAGTAATGAAAGGACTGTAATGGCCATCAATGATCCGCCTGCCCATTCGGGAGGATTTGCCATTGTAACCAACGATAGTATTGAATACGGCTATACTTATAAGGAAATTTTGAAGAATATTGATAGCAAAACGCCTAAAATGGTTACTTACAACGGTTGGATTTATACTACTGTTGCCAATCCTAAACCTGCTTTGGCTATTATTTGCAACATTAATGAAAATGATAAGCAATACGACTGGAAGGCCTATCCTCTGGAAAAAGAACTGATAGAAGCCGGGAAATGGGTTGAGTTTACAGCAACTTTCTATTTTGATCAAAAGCCCCTAAAACCTGAACAGGAAATCGGTCTATATGCATGGAATCTCAGCAAAAAGCCAATTTTTATTGACGATGTGAAAATCACCTTTATTTATTAATCTGCAGGCAGTCATCATTTGCATAAGTTAAGGGTATAATTACCATTCTGTCCATCAAAGAGCAGATTTGTGAAAATAATTAAAAACCGGGCCATGCAAATAAACTTATTTGCATGGTCCACTCATTTATAGGAAGTTACAAATATTTACTAATACGGTTTTATCAACCGGGAGAACCATATATATATGCTTTCTTTGGCAGATGTAATTAAGCATTCCCAATTCCTATTGACAACTTTGATAAAAACATGCAGATAGGATGTCCATCTGCCATTTTTATGTATTTTTATTACCTCTATCAAACACATCCACAGCGACCCAAACATTTTATTAACAGAACTTCAGTATGCCTAAAAAGTTAGCGGTAATTGTTTGGTTTCTGATAAGCGCTTACTTTATCGGGTACACTTTTGATCTTTCGCCCTGGAGAATAAAAAAAACGATTGAGCAGGATGTAAACTATTATTACGGGTACCTTCCCGCCACTTTTATATATCACGACTTAAATTTCAACTACTACAAAAACCCCGGATTTAAAGACCTGGTGTGGAGTCTTCCCCTTCCGAATGGCAAACGAATTCAGAAAATGACCATGGGAACAGCTATTCTGTATTCTCCTTTTTTCGGAATTGCGCATATTTATACACAACAAACCGGTGGTTTTGCGAATGGATATTCGCTTAATTACAACATTGCACTTATCTGGGCGGGAGTATTTTACTTTATACTGGGGCTTTTTTTTCTGAGTAAGGTTCTGATTAAATTTATGCCCGATGTGGCTGTTTCTTTAGTTTTAATTACGCTAAGTTTTGGCACAAACCTTCTGAATTATGCCGTTATGGAAGGTGCTCTTTCGCATGTGTACAGCTTTTTTGTTTTTGCTTTTACCTTATGGATTTTTCTTAAATGGCTTGATACACCTAACATATGGTTCACAATCATACTTGGACTTTCGCTGGGATTACTCGTTTTGATCAGGCCTTCCAATATCACTTTTTTACTGTTTTTAGGGATGTATTTTTATTTTAAGCATAACAATTTAAACCAAAACATCAGGTTTATTATCAGCTTAAAATGGAAAATGGTTCTGCTTGCCGGATCAGCATTGTTGATTTGGGTTCCACAAATAGCCTATTGGAAATTTATCAGCGGTCACTTTTTAGTCTATTCTTACCTGGGTGAAAGTTTCTATTTTTTGAAGCCAAGGATCATTGATGGCTTATTCTCCTATCACAAAGGCTGGTTGCTATATACGCCAGTAATGTGGCTGGCAATTGCGGGCTTTTTCTTTATGCGCGATGCACTTGCAAAATGGTTCTGGCCATCGCTTATTACTATGACAATCAGTATTTATGTGATTTTCAGCTGGTGGTGCTGGTGGTATGGCGGAGGTTTCAGCGCACGTGCTCTGGTTGAATTTTATGTTGTTATGAGCTTCCCGTTAGGCGCATTTTTTACTTTCATCCTGCAAAAAAACTGGATTTATAAAACAATTGCGACAGTATTACTTGCTTTTTTTATCTGCCTCAATTTGTTCCAGACCAAACAATACCAAAAGGCGTTGCTTCATTGGGATTCCATGTCGAAAGAAGCCTATTGGGCTATTTGGGGCAAAGAATCATGGCCCGAAAACTATGATAAATTACTGATTCATCTTGATGCGGAAAAAGCAAAAAAAGGAGAAAGCGCATATCCTTAAAATTTTACAGATATTTGCAGGTAAAGTATGCCAGGCGAAAAAAGAATACAATAGCTTAAAAATTTGGAGTATGAATAAAATGAATTGGATAAAATCAAAATGGTTTTCGGGCCTGGTTTTTAGTTTGCTTTTTATAGGACTTTGCTGGTTTTTCAAGTATGAAGTTACATTTGGACAAAGTCCTCAGTCGGTTCATATCTGGAGGCAAACAAATGGCCTTTCGATTACGCAAATGTATTACACCTACAATCTGAATTTTTTCGAGCCCGAAATTCAGAACCAGATGGCCGATGGAGGCATTAGTGGAAAAGCAGCCGGGGAATTCCCGGTTATTTATTTCGCAATGGCAAAAATATGGCAGGTTATCGGTAAAACAGAATGGTCGTACCGTCTTTTTCAGCTTCTCATACTCTTTACTGGATTATTTCTGCTTTTCAGGATGCTGATACCCATAACAGGGAATCCAGTCCGTGCTGGATTTATTAGTATGCTTGTGTTTACCTCGCCCATGTTTATTTTTTTTGGTCCTAACTTTCTACCCGATGCCCCGGCTCTTGCATTCACTTTTGTAGCCTGGTATTTTTTTTACAGGTTTGTAAAACTCCGTAAAAGCTATTCGCTTTGGCTGGCTGCAGCTTTTATTTTCCTGGCAACAACCTTAAAAATTACTACAGCTACAAGTTTTATCGCTATAGCCATGTGGATAATTTTCGAATCCTTATTTGTGAAAACCGAAAAACGGGTTTTTAACTTCAGGCTCTTAAATTATATCCCGTTTATAATGAGCATAGCACTCATTTTCCTATGGTATTTCTATATAAATCAATATAATAATCTGCACAAAGCCGATTACATGTTCCGTGGAATATGGCCAATCTGGAATATGGCTCCGGGACAATTCAGCCGAATAATGGATGTTCTGGATAAAATATATTTTAAAGAATTTTTCTCGCCTTATCTTCAATATGCCACGTTCCTTGTATGGATATTTATGCTTTTCAATATCAGAAAGATAGCACCATTTTCAAGATTTCTGCTCATTATTATGCCATTAAGTTTTGCCGCAATACTTGCGCTTTGGTTCCAGGTACTTGAGGGCCACGATTATTACCTGATCACCCAGATGCAGGTACTCGTAATTGTGTGGGCGATATTTTTCAATTACCTCAAAGATAAAAAGCTATGGAATCATCCGGTAGCATATATACTGCTGCTCGTGGTTTTCGGCTTTTTGGCTAATAATGGAAGGATACGTCACAACGAACGTTTTCTTGGGTGGATGAACGAAGGTTTTAAATTGCATATGGAAGCTCTGACTGAAATTGAACCTTATTTTGAAAAATGGAATATAAAGCCTGAGGATAAAGTGATCTCAATACCTGATGCCTCAATTAATGCGTCCTTGTATTACATGAACCGAAAAGGATATACGGATTTTGGCAGCGATTTTACACATGAAGAAATCTTCAGGAAGCGGATTTACCAGGGTGCCAATTTCCTGGTTGTAAACGATACCAGCATTTTATCAGAACCACTTATTCGAAAATTTACCAGCAGATTTGTAGGGCAATACCGAAATGTAAAAGTCTTCAATCTGAAACCGGTTATACATTAAAAAATACAAATCCGATTAAGGAACAAGATTTCGGGGTGAATGATGTTCATCTGCTAAATCAGGAAAGTATTTATATTGATATGATATTTGCTGCTATTACCTATCAGCAGCAAACATTTTCAGTAATGAATGATTTGATGAAAGTTGTATTATATCACCTCTATTTGTATTTTTACAAACTGAATCAGCTTCATTGAATAAAATATTTCCACTGAATTAAATCATCCGTTATAGAAATTACTACTTCAAAGTTATTAAATGAAACTTTCCGTCATTATCCCTGCCTATAATGAACAGGCTACCATTTACAATATTCTTTTGCGGGTTAGCTCCGTTGTATTAATTCAAAATATTGAAAAAGAGCTGGTTGTTGTTAACGACTGCTCCAAAGATGGAACGGAGGCCGAATTACTCCGGTTTCAACAAGAAAACCCGGGAATAAATATAAATTACCAGAAACACGAAGTAAACCGTGGCAAAGGCGCTGCCCTTCGTACTGGCATTCAATCGGCTACCGGCGATTTTATCATTGTACAGGATGCCGATCTTGAGTACGATCCGCGCGAATTTAATATTTTGCTTCAGCCCATCCTCGACGGGTTTGCAGATGTAGTGTATGGCAGCCGTTTTGCCGGGGGAAAACCACACAGAGTTTTGTTTTTCTTTCACACCATCGGCAACAGGTTTCTTACCTTTTTATCGAACCTGCTTACTAATATCAATATTTCGGATATGGAAACCTGCTATAAGCTTTTCAGAGCCGAAAAAATTAAAAGTATCAACCTGAAGGAAAACCGCTTTGGTTTTGAGCCGGAAGTAACAGCCAAAATAAGCCGCTTACCCGATATTCGCATCTACGAAGTTGGAATTTCATATTATGGCCGTACCTATGCCGAAGGCAAAAAAATAGGCTGGAAAGACGGTTTCAGGGCACTTTATTGTATTTTGAAATACAATATTTTCAGCAAATAACAGAATTTGCAAAAGCAGGAACTTAATGCTCAGTTTACTTTTCAGACATTTTCTGATAATTTTAGAAAAATTGCCAGTTATTGGATCAAATACTTATTAACCAGCATTTTATAATAGAAATTCGATTTAAGTATTCGCAAATATAAATATATATTTAACTTCAGTAGAAGTTTCGGAGGATATTACTTATTTATAAGTTAAAAAACATGTTTGCTCAAACCAAGGTTTTATTAAACAAATTTCAAATTATTATCATCTGAATTAATTTCTCCGATGAATATTGAATTAGTAACTTTGTAAATCCATTCGAACAGTTTTAACCCTATCCATTCTTATATGAAATTTACAAATAAAGCACTGGTTCCAGTTCTGTTGCTTGTGATTGCAGCAATTCTCATTGTAATACTAAGGCTTTCGACCGGTGTAAGCGGAGAAACCGATTCCATTCTGCATTACCAGATTTCCCGTTATGCTTTTAAATATCCCAAATTTTTCCTCGATTTGTGGGGAAAACCATTGTTTACAATTCTTTCATCACCGCTGTCGCAGTTTGGATATATGGGCGCGGTTACATTCAACCTTGTTTGCGGATTGCTGAGTGCCTGGTTCGCTTCCCTGATTGCTAAACGCATGGAATACCGTTATGCCTGGGTAGCCATTTTATTCACGGTGTTTACCCCTATTTACCTTTTTATAATGTACACCAGCCTCACCGAAATCCTTTTCAGTTTGGTACTTATTGCTTCGATATACCTGTTTATCAGCAGGCGGTTTATCTGGTCGGCAATTTTAATTTCGTTTATCATGTTCGTCCGTACCGAAGGCATGATGTTTATAGTGCTATTTATAGTGCCGTTGGTTTGGATGAAGCAGTATAAATCGCTGCCTTTTTTGTTTGTTGGATTAATTACTTTAACCCTGGCGAGCTGGCCTGTGTATCACGACCCGTTGTGGTTTATAAATAAGTTGCCATACAGCAGCAGCGGTTCCGAGTTATATGGCCATGGATCATTCTGGTACTACTTCGGCCAGATGGATTATATATTGAGTTATCCGCTTCTGATCCTGAGTATTACGGGATTTCTATTTATAATTCTTAACTTAAAGAAAGGATTCTCCAATCTGAAAGATATTAAATATGTTACACTGTATTTTCTGATAATTCCATCCATTTTCGGGTTTATCCTGGCTCAAAGTTTTCTTTGGTGGAAAGGCTGGATGGCTGTGCTCGCTTCAACGCGGTTTATAGCCTGTGTTTTGCCACTGGTGGCAATAATCTCGCTAACAGGCTTTGAATGGATAATGGAAAAAGCAAAAGCCAATAAAATTGTTTTCGTGGTCTTTGGTTCATTTGTACTTTCACTAGTGGTTTATAAGCCATTTACTTACCACGTTGTACCTATGAAAACCGGAATAAACTTCGCCGTTATGGAGCAGCTAACCGGCTGGCTTAAATCAACAGCTTATAGTACACGCAAAGCTTTTTATACCGATCCTACCTACCCTTTTTATATGGATATTGATCCCTGGGATCAGCAAAAATGTTTTAAAATATACAGTTACGAAAACACTGACCCGGCATCGCTTTTAAGATCGGGCGAACTGCTCATTTGGGATGCCCAGTTTGCAGGTTATGAAGGTCACCTTCCCTTCGATTCTTTGATGAAGAATAATAACCTCCGCTTACTCAATGTATTTACCCCTCTGGAAGCATTCACTATCATTGGCGGCGAGAAATACAAACTTGCTGTATTTATGAAGGCTCCACGCGACACGACAAAGTCTGTTTTTAAACAATTTTATTTTAATGATTATGAAGGCAGCATGGAGGCTGACCAGATGAAACATATTACAACCGGATTTAGCAATAGCGGTAAGCAATCCATTGAAATGACTCCGGATAACATCTACAGCCCGACTTACGAAGGTAAACTCATGAGCCTTCCGGGAAACAGCAATATCTCAATCAGGGCAAGTGTAAGAGTATTGAATCCATCGGCAAGCGAAAAAGGTCAGATTATTCTGGTGATGAGTACCGAAGACCCTGAATATAAAATATACAAATACTTTATTTCCAAGGACCTGGATCTGAACTACAAACCGGGGGAATGGTTCACCCTTACGCTAACGGATGTATTTGAGCACAACGTACCCGCGAATGGAAATTTAAAGGTATATGTGTGGTACACCGGGAAAAATAAAATTTATATTGACGATCTTAAACTTGAATATATGCCGGTGGGCTTTGAGTAAGGAGTGGATAGGGAATAGTGTCTGCCCATCTTCTAGTTGACTGACACATGGAACGATTGTTAAGGAGACGCGAGTAATCGCGTTTCTACAGGAAAAATATAGTGTTGTTTCTTAATCTCAGGAATGATATCTTTTCGAATGCAATATCCCCAACTTATTCATAAAATGCGACATGGAGGTTTTCAAAACGCCTAATGCATAAATTGTACTTCGGGTAAGGTTAATAGATGAAGCTTCCTTAAAATATTTTGTCGGACAGGTAACCTCACCTACCGGAAATCCTTTGTAAATAATCTGCGAGATCATCTGGTTATCGAAAACAAAGTCATCGCTGTTGGCATGATAATTTATGGATTGTAGTACTTCGCGTGAAAACGCACGGTAGCCGGTATGATATTCGGAAAGCTTCTGGTTAATTAATATATTCTGTATCAGAGTAAGCCCACGGTTCGAAATGTATTTGATTAATGGCATTCCTCCTTTGAGAGCACCGTTACCAAGAATCCTTGAACCCAGCACAACCGGGTAAACCTCGTTGGCAATCATATAAGCCATTGACTGGATAAGCTTTGGCGTATATTGATAATCGGGGTGCAACATAATAACTATATCTCCACCAAGTTTCAGAGCGGTGTCGTAACATGTTTTCTGGTTGCCGCCGTAGCCTTTGTTACGCTCATGTTCTATTACATGTTTAATCCCGATCTGACGAGCCACTTCAACAGTATTGTCACGGCTTCGGTCGTCAACCAACACTACTTCATCCACAATATCAAAGGGAATTTCATTATATGTAATTTCGAGCGTTTGACCGGCATTATATGCCGGAAGTACAACAACAATCTTTTTCCCGTTTATCATTTGATTTTAATTATTTTACTGTTTGTTACTAATCAGCCGTTAAATACACAATGTTGCCACAGTTTTACAGATTTTCACAGATTTAAAAGTGCTTAAAGTAGTTCCCGAAACAAAAAAAGAAATTTGTCAAAAATACTTATCTGCGTAATCAGTGTAATCTGAGGCTTTTTTTCATCCCATATTTCACTAAAAATACTAATTAGTTATTAATTTATGCTTTAATTTCAATCCGCTAAGGAATTTATCTGCTATTTATATTGGTCAATTTCAAAATCATCAAACCAGGCAGGTTTATTGCTGTGGTTCCATAGATATACTTTCAGCATATTTTCCTTAAATCCTTCAGGTATTTTTACAGATATAACAATTTTGCTCCACCCGCCCGCATCCTTTTCGATGGTGCCGCGGCTTTTTACATAAAACAAATCCGAATTCTGAGCCGAAACCACCATAGAGGATTCATCGTCACCGCCAAATCGCCAAATGAAAACTTCGTACTCGTTGCCGGGTCTTATGTTTTTAAGTACGTATTCCATTGCATACGAATCCTTTACCGGCATGGCAAATGAATACTTCCCTGATCTTGGTTTTTCTGTAGTCAACGACCCTCTATTGCTGAATTTTTGTCCATCGGCCATTATCCATTGCTGATCATCACTAAAGGTTTCAAAATCAGTTTTCAATACATTGAGCGTTGCTCTTGGCTTGGTAACGTTATGAAAAAATGGAGATAGGGCAGTATCAATTTCGTATACAACCTGTATTCTTCCCTCGAATAATTTGTTCAGTTTCAGACCGGCATCTTCAACCTGTCGGATTTCTTCAGGCGTATTTGGCCCGCCAATCAAAAGTATTTTCCCGCCGTATCTCTTCAGAAACTCGGCAGGCGGAATAGTAGTTTCCCAAAGTTGAAAATTTTTCTCCCACCAAAAGTAAAACAAACCTTTAGGAAATAATTTCGTAAGTGCATCGGCATGAAACTGTTTTGCATATACATTCCCCCACCGCAACTGAGCCATTTCGTTAAAAGAGCCGGGGTAATAGTATGTCTTTACATAGCCCGGGTAGTCGCGATCAATGCGCGCCATGGTTTCGTTTGTACTCTGGTTCGACATGCGGTAACCCTGATAGGCAGCTGAAAGATAGGGTATATTTGCCAGGGCAAAAATTAGAAAAATAATTACAAGGGCTTGAGGAGTAAAGGAAACAACCTTACTGCTTTTCCATTTCAAAGTACCCGAAAGCCACAGATAAAGGAATACAAAAACAATACCCGTTAAACTTAACTCCGGAAACAGATAGTGATTGCTGTGATAATGCTTTGCAACCATTAGAATACTACCTGATATGGCCAGAAAAAAAGCAAGAATATAGGCTGTGGCATTTATGGTTTCCGAATCCTTTTGAAACCATTTTTTGCCATAAATAATTAAAAGCGCGATAAAGGAAGATAACAAAGCAAATATCATCATTTTGTTGGTTGTGCTGATATCAACCAATGATTTGAGGTATTGGGCCGGATCAATCACTCCTTCGCTTCCCTGTCCGTAAGTACCGGTATGTGTGCCCAATGCAACAAACCATTTTATCATTATTTTATATGCCGGGGCAGCTGGCAGAGTGAATAGTATAAAAGATGGAATGATCGTAAAAAGATAAATGATTTTATTCCGGCTTCCTCTGAGTATTATAAAAGGAATGATCAGCATTGGCAGGAAAGTAAATTTTGTAGCAAGTCCGAAACCTCCAAGCAGCCCAAAAACAATGGCAAACCGTTTGTTTTCCTTATCTAAAGTGGAATAATATTTTAATACCAGAATGATCAAAAGTAAGGATGAAGAAAACAAAAACTGCTCGGGAGCAATTTTGGTGGCGAGTTCCTCAACAAGTGTTGTGGAAAGGAAAGGAGTGAGTTGCAGAAGTATGGCCAGACAAAGATTCTTTAAAACTCTGAATGCTACCAACCCAAGAAAGAATAGCAGAATTGAGTTAAGCAAAATATAAGTCTTGCGAAGCACTTCAATGTAGTATTCGGAGTTAAGAAGAACATCAGTTTGCAGATCTTTATCAGTGAACCGAACAAAATGAGTTACTGTTATAACAACTGCGTTAAAAGCATGGGCGGTTGTTCCCGGATGCTCGTACAAGCCTACAGACTCAAACATGGCAATATTCAAACCGTTAAAAAGGTAAGCGCTTTCGGGATCAGTACCGTATTTGGTTCTGTCGAAACTAAATCCTGTTATAAGCAGTACCAATGGTAGAATAACCAGGAAAGAAATCAGCAGCTTTTTATTCATATATGTTCTTTTATAGCAACACAATCGAAACGGAATCAGGATCAGTAATTCCTGAGCTGACTCAATAATTTATTTTCAGTCATTTCAGCAGTAGTTACCAGAAATAAAGCTGCAAAATTAATAAAAGTAAACACTATTGAAAGTTAATCTGAATAGTGTTAATTGTTTCTGTCCAATTGCGCCTGGTAATTGGCTATTTTGATTGATCAGTATGATTGATATTAAAGTCAGTTTTGTAAATTATCTGAGTAAAACCACGGTAAACTTCTGTTAGCTTAAATCCGTAAGCTTGTATTTTCAATCTTTCCTTTTCATCAAAAGGGCCGCCGATAATCAGCAACTTTCCTTTAGCATATTCCGACATGGTAACAGGAGCAACTGGAGTTTCCCATAAACTAAAATTCCCGGTACGATTATCAAAAAAGAAACCTTCCGGAAAAAGTGATTTCAAGGCCTGAGTATGTTCAAATCTGGAGTACACATTCCCCCATCGCAAGGCCGAATATGGATTTACTGATGTAGGAAAATAATAGGCACACGTGTATCCTTTATATTCATTTTCAAGGAAATGAGTCATTTTAGCATAATCCTGATTCGAGCGAATATAACCCTGGTTAGCTTCAATTAGGTAGCTGCGATTCCTGATCACTAAACCAACAGTAATCAGCAAAAGCAGAAATGGGAACAGGAAAAATATTTTCCGGAATCGCACAGGAAGTTTCTCACTGATGAACAGGTAGATAAATATCCAGCTGGTTGCCTGCAAACATAACACAGGCACAAGGTAATGATTGGAATGATAATGTTTGGCAACCATTAGCACTCCGGTAAGTTGAGCAGCTGATAAAGCTGTAATTATCCGGAATTTGAGATCATTTTTAAAATCAGATTTAAAAGATGATCCCAAAAGGGATGAGCTAATAATCAGGACAGACACCAATAAAGTAATTGTAAGTACCGGGTTGTTTTGAAAAATCAGAAACAGGTCTTTTACATACTGCATGGGGCTGATAACACCAAGTCCGCCTTCGCCATATATACCAGTGTGTGCGGTGAGCAAAAGGAACCATTTTGCCATATGCGGATACTGTGGCAAAGCAGGAATTGTAAAAAGGATAAAAAACGGGGTGATGAGAAGAAGGAACCTCTTACGCAAAAGTTTGCCATCAAGCATTAAAAGCGGAACAATAATCAATGGCAGAAAAGTAGCCTTGGTGGCTAAACCAAAACCACAAACCAAAGCAAAGTAAAAGGTATATCTTTTCTCATCTCTTTTTTGCACAAAGAAATGATTGATAATCAGCAGCACCAAAGCAGCAGTTGCCATCAGCAATACAGGTTCGGGTGATACTTTTGTAAACACATGTTCCGTTAGATTCGCAGAAGTGAACGGCATAATCTGCAACAACAGGCTTAACCATATATTCCTCAGCATTATCCACGAAATAACACCCAGCAGAAGCAGCACGAGGCTATTAATTAAAATAAGTCCTTTACGCTCTACTTCAATATATTTGTCTGCATTACGCAGCATAAATTTCTGAAATCCTTCACTTTTATCAGGCTGTAATATGTAAGCACATCGAAGTATCACCGCACTGTATACCTGAACCGGAGTACCCGGATTATCAGTATGCCCGACAGCTTTGAACATGCCAATATTAATGCCATTCATAAGGTAAGCGTATTCCGGATCATTACCAAAATGGGTGCGGTTAAATGGCAAAGCAAAAAATAGGAAAATAGCGGGGGAAATCAGAAAAACCAACGACTTAAAAGTTGAAACTGACTTAAGGATATCCCACTTACTCATATGCTTACTTAAAACCGAATTAAACAAAGTCCCAAAAGCTGCTACTGCAGCTTATTCAATCTTATCATTATGACCTGATAGAAATTTAAACAAATGTATCCCCGAAAGAAAAATAATCGCTGAACTTACTCCTGCTTTTTCCCAGCTTCCGGTTTAAAAAGCAGGAATATACTTTTTGAGTCATTTTTGATCTGCTCCAGCGAAATGGGCATCAGCAGCCAGAACACCAGCCCAATTAATCCGCCCCAAAGGAAAAATGCCGTAAAATGCATCAGCGAAAACGAAATTGCCGTTTCGCTGGCAAGCCCGTAATAAGCAAAGAGCAGTACCAGTGTGGCTTCGCGTGTGCCAAATCCGGCAACGGATAATGGAATTATCGTACTGAGACTCATGATGCTCATGATAAAAATCACATCAATATACGAAGGTCTTAAATGCAGCGAAATCATTATAAGCCACGAGAAAGCGAAATATAAAAAGTAAGCCACAATTGTAATTACCCACATTGACACTGCGAGTTTTCCGGTAACAGCCAGAAAACTTTCCTGGATAAATTTTATTACAGGCAAACGATTTACTATTTCGAAACGCAAAATCAGAGCAAGAAACTTATTCACAAAAATATATCCAATGATAAACAGCAGAAGTACTCCGGCAGCGTAATAAATTCCCGGATGATCACCGAAAGTCTTGAAATAATACATCATTCCGGATAAACCGAACCAGCCCAGCATGGTAAAATCAAAAATACGATCGGAAACAATGGTTTTAAAGGCAGAATAAAAACTAATCTCTGTATCCTGGCGGACATAGTATAGTCTGGCAATTTCGCCTATGCGCCCCGGTGTAACAATGCCAACCGCATCCGAAGCCATGTAAGCGCCAAAAGCTTTGTAGGCTGTATAATTAAACCCTTCGTTGTGTATGAGTAAACGCCAGCGGTAACTTTTAATGCCAAGTACGAAAATCACTCCCATCAACGAAAGCAGGTAATATCCCGGCCTTACCGACCTGAGCGTATCTGCAAATCCATTCGTGTTGAAGCCTACTTTCCAAAAAAGGAAAATAAGTATGGCAAGGGTAACTGCAATTTTTATAATGCCGTTGAGTTTGATTTTCATTATGTTCAGATAATGGAAATTAAATTTGGTCAAATATAAATTAATAAAATGAATTGATCGAAACACAAATGAAAAACATATAACATATAATGAAAAATGAAAAATTCTTACACAAAAAAAACCTCCGGAACTAACCGGAGGCATTAATAAAGCAATCTATCTGAAACTATTTAATTTCCCAGGTATCGCCGCTGTTAAGCAGGTCGTCAACACAAAGGATTTTGCTGGTGGCTTTGGCATGTGAAATCTGATCTTCGACCAAATCGTCGTAGGTCGGATACATTGCTGAACGTATTACACCCAATGCCACAGGGAAATTAGGCGGGTACATTTTTGCAATCATCAGGTGAATACCCGGATCCTGCTGGTACTGATCGTGAACCAGAAGATCGTCTTCGGTAATTCCGTTTTCGCCAAGGGTTACAACTTCGAGCTGAGTGCCATTAATCCGGATACCTTTATCGTGATTTTTTCCAAAAATTAGTGGTTCACCATTTTTCAAATGAATCTGCGCATCGTCGCGGACTTCTTTATCCGTTATGGCATGGTGTGTTTTATCGGCAAAAATGATGCAGTTCTGCAAAATTTCAATCACCGATGTTCCGTCATGACGGGCTGCTTCAAACATTACTTCCGTCATCAGCTTAACATTGGTATCCACTGCGCGTGCAAAGAAAGTGCCTTGTGCGCCGAGTACCAGCTCGCCAGGATTGAACGGATGCTCAATAGTTCCCTGCGGTGATGTTTTGGTAACACTTCCCATTGGTGTGGTTGGCGAATACTGTCCTTTGGTGAGGCCGTAAATCTGGTTGTTAAACATCACGATGTTAACATCAATATTACGGCGGATAATGTGGATAAAGTGGTTACCACCAATGGCCATGGAATCTCCGTCGCCGGTGGCAATCCAAACACTTAAGTTGGGATTTGCAATTTTGATACCCGATGCGATGGGATTAGCACGTCCATGAATTCCGTGGAATCCGTATGTATTTACATAATAGGGAAAACGCGATGAGCAGCCGATACCGGATACCATCATGAAATTCTCCTTACGGTAACCTATTTTAGGAAACACATTTGCAATGGAAGCTAAAATGGCATGAGCGCCGCAACCGGGGCACCATTTTACCATCTGGTCGCTCACAAAATCGGACTTGTTAAGTTCAACAACCGATCTTTCTATGGTTTTATCTGGAAATTCGAACATAATTTTTACCTCCTAAAGAATTTCGTTAAACTTAGCTACCAACTCGGTGACTGTAAACGGAAGTCCCATTACTTTATTAAATTGCATGTACTTAAAGTCGGGCTCTTTCATCCTCAAATAGTTAACAAACTGTCCGCTGTTAAGTTCACACACAATAATTTTCTTGAACCCAGCCAGTACTTCATGAGTATTTTTGGGCAATGGCATAATATAATTGAAATGAGCCAGGCTAAATTTCTTGCCTTGATTCTGCATTTCCTCAACGGCAGCCATCGTTGTTCCGCCGGTTCCTCCCCAGCTCACAACCAGAACATCTCCTTTTTTAGCTCCGAAAATTTCCTGTTCAGGAATAAAATCAGCAACTTTCTGAACTTTTGCTTCGCGCAGATCTGTCATAATCTGGTGATTCATCGGGTCGGTACTTACATTTCCTGAACCATTTTCTTTCTCCAAACCACCAATACGATGACGAAGCCCTTCAGTTCCGGGTATTGCCCATTTACGGACATGAGTTTCAGGATCGCGTTTGTACGGTTTATAATCCTTATCATTTGGCTTAGCCATAGGCGGAGTTATCGAAGGCAGATCAGCCACCTTAGGTATGCGGAACAATTGCGATCCGTTACCAATCGAGCCATCGGTAAGTAAAATTACCGGGGTCATATGTTCCAAAGCGATTTTAGCCGCTGAGTAAGCATAGTTGAAACAATTGGCAGGAGTGGAAGCAGCAAGAACCACCACAGGTGCTTCGCCGTTACGTCCGAATAACGCCTGCATAAGGTCGCTCTGCTCGCTCTTGGTAGGTAAGCCGGTGGAAGGACCTCCACGCTGAACATTTACAATTACAAGAGGCAATTCAGTCATCACAGCCAGTCCGATAGCTTCACTTTTCAATGAAAGTCCGGGGCCTGAAGTAGTGGTGAGTGCTAATGACCCGCTGTAACTTGCGCCTATAGCTGAACAAATACCGGCAATTTCGTCTTCGGCCTGAAACACTTTTGCACCAAGCGATTTATGTTTAACAAGCTCGATCAGGATTTCGGTAGCCGGAGTTATAGGATATGAGCCAAGAAACAAAGGTCTTCCCGAACGCTCGGCTGCTGCCAGAAAACCCCAGGCAGTAGCAACGTTACCAGTAATATTGCGATAACGACCGGCAGGCATTTTTGCTTTAGCGATATGATAGGATGAACCCAGTGTTTCCACTGTATCAGCATAGCTGTAGCCAGTTTCGAGAACCAGTTTATTAGCCTCAATCATTTGAGGTTTTTTCTTAAATTTGGTCTTAAAGTATGCAACCGTTGTGTCCAGCTTCCAGCTGAAGATATGATAAATAATACCCAGTGTAAATACATTACGGGTACGATCAGCGGTTTTGTTGTCGAAACCCAGTGGCGACAGTATATTACGGGTTAGCATGGTAACAGGCGCTTTCACCAGGTTGTAACCGATGAGGCTGTCATCTTCCAATGGGTTTGTTACATAACCTGCTTTTTTACAGGTAACTTCATCAAACGAATCGGCATCAACAATAATAGTTGCGCCGGGGCGTGTCCATTTCAGGTTCGATTTGAGAGAAGCCGGATTCATGGCCACCAGAATATCAACGAAATCGCCGGAAGTTTCAATTTTCTTTCTGCCTACGTGCACCTGGAAGCCAGAAACTCCGGCTATAGTGTTGTGTGGGGCACGGATTTCGGCAGGATAGTCGGGAAATGTAGCCAGGTCGAGGCCTTTAAGTGCAGCCGCATCACTAAAAAGTGTACCGGCAAGTTGCATCCCATCGCCTGAATCGCCACAAAATTTTACAACAACATCTTCTTTCTCGATGAAGTTAGCTTGGTCGCTCATGCTTTTATTTTTTGAATGAATAACGATGCAAAGGTATAAGTTTTTAATAGACCGAAGGGGGAAAATCTTATTTATAAATATTCTAAAAAGGGAGAAAATAACATATATATCAAACTGAATATCTGATACTTAATAAATTTATTTTTGCAACATTTGCTGCGTTAACAATAAATAACAGATTAAAATTCAGTTAAAAACCCTTCTATTATTTTTTTATTTCCATTGGTATTAATAATACTACTTATCTTTGCATCGTTAATTTAAAACTCTAAAAAAATGGCTTACGTTATTTCTGACGACTGTACCGCTTGCGGAACTTGCATTGACGAGTGTCCGGTTGAAGCTATCTCTGAAGGTGATATTTACAAAATCGACGCTGATATTTGTACCGATTGTGGTTCCTGCGCTGATGTATGCCCGGTTGAAGCAATTTCACCGGCATAATTACCAGATACAAGCAAAAGCAAGAAGCCTGTTCATTGTGGACAGGCTTTTTTTTATTTATCAAGTCAATTAATCCCAAGCATTAAACAGGATTAAAAATCCTGAACTCTCCAGGTGCGGATTACAAATCCGCACCAGCAGGAGAATTACAAATCCGCACCACAGGAGATTTTTTGTAGAAGCTTAATCCGTCAGATTTCCATATTATAAAGTATTGAGATAATCAGCCAGCTTCTCAAGATCATCTTTTGAATGAAAATCCTGTGAAGTATGCCTTTTTAGAAATTCAGAGAGATTCTTATGAATTTAACCTTCATACCTGAATTGTTTTTACTTAGTACAGCTTTAGTTGTAAATATTTTGCTAATTTTGACTGAACATATCTAATTAGTAAACGTTTCTGATAATAAACATATGGATGAGCTATCCTTTCTGAGTAATGCCGACAACGAAACGATTGAGGAATTATACCGGCAATACAAACAGGACCCCGAAAGTATAGAGATTGGCTGGAGAAGATTTTTCCAGGGGTTTGAATTCAGTGGAAAGCTGATGCCTCAGGCCGACATGAAACCCAATGAGTTCAAAGTTATCGACCTGATCAACGAATATCGCAAGCGCGGCCATTTATTCACAAAAACCAATCCGGTACGTGTACGGCGTACTTACACGCCTACTTTGCATTATGAAAATTTCGGCCTTACAGAAGCCGATCTCGAACAGGTTTTTAAAGCCGGTAGCGAAATTGGTATTGGCGATGCTACTCTCAAAACCATTATTGAACACCTCGAAAAAACATATTGCCAGACTATAGGTGTTGAATATGCCTTTATTCGTGATCCTAAGATGTACGAATGGCTGATGGTGCGTATGGAACATACTCAAAACACACCCAATTTCAGCCGCGAAAAGAAATTACATATTCTGAAAGAACTCAGCCGGGCTGTGCTTTTTGAAAAATTCCTGCATAAAAAATTTATTGGTCAGAAACGGTTCTCGCTCGAAGGCTGCGAGGCACTTATACCTGCTATTGATGCTATTATTAACAAAGGAGCTGAAGTTGGTATAAGTGAATTTATTATTGGAATGCCGCACCGTGGAAGGCTTAATGTACTGGCCAATACGCTTGGGAAACCCTACCAGGATATCTTTAATGAATTTGAAGGAAAACTCCTTGAAAACGAATCCATGATGGGCGACGTAAAATATCATCTCGGGTATTCTTCGGAACGCAAAACACCAGATGGTAAAATACTTCGCCTTTCGCTTGCTCCCAACCCTTCGCACCTCGAAGCAGTCGGACCGGTGGTTGAAGGCATCACACGCAGTAAAATTGATAATGAATACAAAGGCGATTCGCAACACATTGTACCAATCCTTATTCACGGCGATGCGTCTATTGCCGGGCAAGGCGTGGTTTACGAAACATTGCAGATGTCGGAACTCAAAGGGTACACCACAGGAGGAACTATTCACCTTGTTGTAAATAACCAGATAGGTTTCACCACCAATTATCTCGATGCCCGAAGTTCAATATATTGTACAGATGTTGCCAAAACAACTCAATGTCCGATTTTTCATGTAAATTCTGATGATGTTGAGGGTGTTGTTTATTGTATGGAACTTGCTATTGAATTCCAGCAACGATTTCACAAAGATGTTTTTATTGATCTACTGGGTTACAGGAAATATGGCCATAACGAAGGTGATGAACCCCGTTTTACCCAACCTATTTTATATAAGATCATCGAAAAACATGAAGCTCCGCGTATAATTTATATTAACAAACTGCTTGAACAAGGTTCTATCACTGCTGAAGAAGCTAATGATATTGAAAAATCCTTCCTTGAAGAACTGGAACAGGATCTGCTTGATTCGAAGGAAGATGAGAAAGCCCGTGTAATTACTTTCCTCGAAGATGCCTGGCACACCCTGCGGCCGGCTACCGATGAGGATTTTCACAAACCTGTTGATACCAGTGTGAAATTTGAAATGCTGTTGGATCTTACTCATAAGATAACAGATCTTCCTCAGGGTAAACCATTCTTCAAAAAGCTTGTCAGGCTGATGAATGAACGCCAAACCTTGTTTACCGAAAATGGAACTGTGGATTGGGCCATGGGCGAACTGCTGGCATACGCATCATTACTTGAAGAAGGTATTCCTGTTCGATTAAGTGGGCAGGATACAGAGCGCGGCACTTTTTCGCATCGGCATGCAGTGCTTACCATGGAAGATTCGGAAGAAAAATATACGCCGTTGCAACACATCAGTGAAAAGCAGGCTCCTTTTCAGATTTACAATTCTCCACTTTCGGAATATGGCGTGCTGGGTTTTGAATACGGATATTCACTTGCTTCACCGTTTTCGCTTACCATTTGGGAAGCTCAGTTTGGAGACTTTATGAATGGCGCCCAGATTATAATTGACCAGTATCTTGTGAGTGCCGAAGAAAAATGGCGCGTGATGAACTCGCTGGTATTGCTTCTTCCTCATGGGTACGAAGGACAAGGACCGGAACATTCCAGTGGGCGTATGGAACGCTTCCTACAGCAATGTGGAGAGAATAATATACAGGTTGCGAACTGCACTACTCCTGCAAACTTTTTTCATTTATTGCGACGCCAGGTACACCGCGATTTCCGTAAACCTTTGGTAGTTTTTACCCCAAAGAGTTTGCTCAGGCACTCCGAATGTATTTCACCGGTGGCAGCCCTTTCGCAAGGATCATTCCAGGAAGTAATTGATGATGATGTAGCTAATCCTTCGGAAGTTACGCGAATAGATTTTTGTAACGGGAAAATATACTACGACCTTATCGGTGAACGCCGCAAACGCAATCATAACAATATTGCTTTTGTTCGTATCGAACAATTGTACCCTTTTCCACTGGAGCAGGTGCTTGAAATTATAAAAAGATATCCTAAAGCAACCAGATTCGCCTGGGTACAGGAAGAGCCCGCCAATATGGGTGCCTGGTCGTTTGTATTAAGGCATTTTAAAGGAGTAAAACTGTTACTGGTAGCACGTCCTGAAAGCGGAAGCCCTGCAACCGGATCAGCAAAGCTACATGCTCTGCGGCAGGAAAAAATTATCGACAAAGCATTTGGCGACTGTACCTGCGAAAACCGCAATGTAAACTGCAAAATGCTTTGTGCACCGCAGGAATGGAAGTTTGAGGAAAACGGAGAAATAAGAAATCCTAAGTTTAAAAAAATTACGGAATAGATAATTGGAGAGGAACTGCTGGAATATGAACTTTGGACACCTTTGATCCCGATAGCTATCGGGATTGAACAACTTTGAACATTTGAATAAATGAATAATAGAACATTTGAACAATAGAGCAATAGAACATTTGAACGCCGAAGGCAATTGAACCTTGAACATTTGAACACCTGAACAATAAGAAATTAAAAATGCCATGATTATAGATATAAAAGCGCCAACCCCCGGCGAATCGATTACCGAAGTTCAGATAGCTAACTGGCTGGTTGAAAATGGGAGCTATGTGGCAGAAGATACTGAATTAGCTGAAATTGATTCGGACAAAGCCACACTTACAGTAAACGCTGAGGTTGCAGGCACTATTAAAATTCTGGTCGAAGCTGGTGAAACGGTAAGCATTGGGACTGTGATTGCACAAATTGACAGCGAAGCAAAAGCTCCGGAAGGCATTGCAGCACCAGTTGTTCGCATTGCAGTACCAGTTGTTGAAGAAAAGAAATCCGAGCCGGCACAACCGATTGAACTTGAAATAAAACATATTGAAGCTCCTGTTGCTGCTGATACAGATGTTAAAATCACTCCTCTTGCCCGCAAAATAATGGAGGAGAAAAACCTTACCGGCCGTGAAGTACTTGAGCAACTTGGCCAAACAAGGATTACCCGTCAGGATGTGCTGAATGCCAGTTCACAAAAAACTGAAATACACACGATTTATCAACCGCCGGCCATTGAAAATTCGAGGGAAGTTGAACGTAAAAAAATGTCAACCCTTCGTGTTAAACTGGCACAGCGACTGGTAAGCGTTAAAAGTGAAACTGCCATGCTCACTACATTCAACGAGGTGAATATGACCCAGATCCTAAGTCTGAAAAAACAATACAACGAAAAATTCAAGGAACAACATGGTGTTGGAATCGGGTTTATGTCATTCTTTACCAAAGCAATAACTATTGCCCTGGCTAAATTCCCGCAGGTTAATGCCATGATCGACGGCGACGAACTTATTTTTCATAGATATGCAGATATTGGTATCGCTGTGAGCGCTCCTAAAGGCTTAGTAGTACCTGTAATCCGCAATGCCGAATCGCTATCGCTTGCCCAGATTGAATTTTCCATTAAGGAACTTGCAGCAAAAGCGCGTGACAACAAGATTACACTCGAAGAAATGACCGGCGGCACATTTACCATCACCAACGGAGGAGTTTTCGGTTCCATGATGTCGACTCCCATCCTGAATCCTCCGCAAAGCGCCATACTTGGAATGCATAATATCATCGAAAGACCTATCGCTGTAAATGGACAGGTTGTAATTGCACCTATGATGTACCTGGCTTTATCGTATGATCACCGTGTTATTGACGGCAAAGAGTCCGTTAGTTTCCTGGTAATGGTGAAAGAGCTTCTCGAAAATCCCGTTAAAATGCTTTTCAAAGGGGACGAACCGATGAAGGTGCTGCTGGGTCTTTAGCTTTTTAGTGCGACTTTGAGTCGCGCTCCGACTAAAAATAAACCTGACAGGTTTCAAAAACCTGTCAGGTTTTTTTATGCCCCTAAAAACGCTGAACCAAAACAGTTCTGACTGGCAAATAGAGCTATTAAAACGCCAAAAATATTTTAATCAAAAGACTTTCATCTTTTGAAAAAACATATCTTAGCTGTTGAAATATCGGAGATAACCGGATTGTTCTAAAAGTAAAATCCTCTTAAGTCTATCAACTATAATTTTAAAATTATCCCAATGAAAAAAATCTTCTTTTTACATTTCCTGACAGTACTGATCTTGAATAATTCATTTGCACAAACCTGGACAAATTACAATACTGCCAATACTTCAACCCAAATAAGCCACTATAATGAAAATTCATGCGCAGTTGACTCAAAAGGGAACATCTGGTTTGCAACAGACTTTGGAGTTTCAAAATTCGATGGGACTGTTTGGATAAACTACGCAAACTACAATATCCCTAGTTTCAATACTTTTACATGCATTGCCGTTGACAATGAGGACAATAAATGGTTTGGCACTTATGTAGGCGTTGAAAGGTTTGACGGAACTAACTGGACTCATTATAATTTTGGGAATATGTTAAATGACCAGGTAAATACCATTGCTGTTGATCCCGAAGGGAATATCCTTGTTGGAACAGAAAATTATGGTCCATTCATATTCGATGGAAATCAAATGTCAGAATATATAGTTCCATATGGATTGATAGGAGCCAGAGTAAATTGTATTGTTGTTGATAAACAAGGCAATAGTTGGTTCGGGAGTAATCTGGGTGTCGCAAAATTTGACGGCAAAACCTGGACTAAATATAATTCAGCCAATGGCCTTGTTTACAACGATGTAAATACTATTGCCATTGATTCTAAAAACAACAAATGGTTCGGAACTAATCGCGGAATCTCAAAATTTGACGGAATTACCTGGACCTCGTATACATCCCTTGACGGGTTTCCTAATGATTTCGTAACAACCATTGCTTTTGATGGTTCAAGGAATATGTGGGTAGGTACAGAAAACTCTGGAATTATGAAATTTGATGGCTCCAATTGGACCACATATTCAACTGATAATGTTTTGAAATCAAATTACATCCATTCCGTATTTTATGATTCAGGGACTGGCCTTTGGGTTTGCACAAAATCTGGTGCTTTGAGATTCGATGGAACATCATGGACTTCGTTTTCGAACAATGGCCTGGCTGATAACAAAGTTAATTCATTGGCAATTGATAATGAAGGCGTTAAATGGTTTAGCACCTATAGCGGTGTTTCGAAATATGATGATAATAATTGGGTGACCTATACAATAGCTGATGGAATTTTACATGATTATACTTTTAAGGTTTTTATAGACAAGAAAGGCAATAAGTGGATTGGAACAATTAATGCCATTTCTAAATTCGATGGCAAAGTATGGACAAATTATACATATGATGTGATATTATCGTATGTAAACATTAAGGATATTGCAGAAGACCGTTATGGCAATATCTGGTTTGCTTCTGCTGACTTTGGCATATTGAAATTTGATGGAACTAAATGGAAACATTATTCGCAAGCAGATGGATTACTATCTGATGATACTGAATGTTTAGCTTTTGATTCAGAGGGTAACCTTTGGATTGGAACTAAAAGTGGTGTTTCAAAATTTGATGGCACCAATTTTACAAACTACCATATTGCCGATGGGCTGATAGCCTATCGTGTTCGTGCGATTGCAATAGATGCTGACGGAAATAAATGGTTTGGCACCGACTCGGGTCTTTCAAAATTCGATGGTTCAAAGTGGACTAGTTACACCAAAGCAGACGGGTTAGCTGGCAATGATATTAGCTCCATTTCAATTGATGCAGAAGGTATTATTTGGTTTGGCACTTCCAAGGGGCTTTCAAAATTTGATGGGTCAAAATGGACAACTTATGATTACAATAATGGATTAGATTTTTACTTGGATGTTGCTATCGATGAACAAGGAAACAAGTGGATCTCAGTTTTTAATCATGGAATTTTAAAACTTACTGATTGGGGCGCCGGACCTTTGAACCTTGATAACATTTCAGTAAAAGGGCGTGTCTTTAATGATTTAAACAGTAATGGAATAAAAGAAATTAACGAACCAGATCTGCCAATGCAAATTGTTAAATTCGACAATTTCGTTACCACCACAAGAAATAACGGGATGTTTAACATGTCACTTACGCAGGGCTTGCATACAATCAGCTACAAGTCGCAGCAACACTGGCATTCCACAACCGATACCATTTATAATATTACCCTGAAAAAAGGGATAAGGCCGGATACGTTATATTTCGGGGTTCATGCCATTGAAAATATTAACGATGTATCTGTTACGCTAACCGGATCGCCAACAAGAGTCGGATTTCCATCACAATACTGGATAGATTACGTAAACAAAGGCACCGTGACACAATCCGGGTCAGTAACTTTAACTATCGACCCCAAAATATCTTTTACCAGCGCTATACCTTCCGCAGATAAAATTTCAGGAAACAACGTTACATGGTCTTTTAGCAATCTGGTTCCTCAACAGGAATTTCAGATCCGTATCATTACACAAATGCCTGTTTTTGATGATATTGGAGAAAACCTCAATACTATTGCTTCAATTAATACCGGCAACGCTGATATTTACTCTGCCGATAATTCGGATACATTGAACCAGCGGCTTACAGGCTCATTTGATCCCAACGACAAACTTGTAACACCAGCTGGACAAGGTGAAAATCACAAAGTTCTTTCCGGACAGGAACTCACTTATACTATCCGTTTTCAGAATACAGGAACCGACACTGCTTTTAACGTAAGTATTCGCGATTCCCTAAGTACTTTGGTTGACATAAGTTCGTTCAGACTGATTGCTTCAAGTCATCCCGTTACCTTTGACTTAAAAACGTCAAACTATCTCACTTTCCATTTCGATAACATCAATCTTCCCGACAGTAATGTCAATAAATCAGGCAGTAATGGATTTGTGAAATATGCTTTGAAACCAAAAGCAGGTCTTGAAGAGAATTCTATTGTTACAAACACTGCTTATATTTTCTTCGATTTCAATCCTGCCATTCGAACGAATAATGTATTGAGTACTTATGTCAGCAAATTATTGTCCAGACCTGAATTTCCGGTTGTTTCATCCTCTGTATATCCAAATCCTTTTAATGAAATCACCAGAATATCATTTGCAAATTCGCACAATGACTTGTTTCATGTTAAACTCACAGATATACGGGGCCAAATCATGCTAGAAATGAATAACAAGAGCGGAGAACAGTTAGTTGTAGACGGCTCCGGTTTAAAGACTGGCCTTTATTTCTATATTTTAACCAATACAAGAACAGGTGCATATTCTACCGGAAAACTAATCAAATATTGAACTCTATCACATATAGAAAACCTGTGAGGTTTCAACTTCCTATCAGGTTTTCATTTTTGAAAGAGCGGGTTATTCCTCCGGCTCTATAACTTCTATCTCCCTTTCCTGATGCAAATTTCGCGTGAGCAGCATTATTATCGAAAGCATAACCGCCATTCCGATGGAGCCAAATAATAGTGAATACAACTGAAGTTGGAGCAAAGTGTAGAAATATGCATAGAGCATAAATAAAATCAATCCAACAATTATCCCATATTTCCTGTTGTTGAAAATCGCACCCGCGTAAAGCATTACCATCAGCGTAACCACAACGGCTGAAATTGCATATGCAAGGTCAAAAAGCAGGTATTCAGCCAGCGAAAGCAACAAAAGGTAGAAAAGCATAATTGCAAACCCCACGATTAGGTATTGAAGCGGGTGTACATATTTTTTCCGCAACAATTCAAAGAAAAAGAAGGTGACAAACGTAAGAATTACAAACAATACTCCATATTTGGCCGCACGTGTCGTTCTCTGGTATTGATCCACAGGCATTATAAGGTTTACGCCAAAAGCACCGGTTGAATTATCAGGTGAAATACGATCCTTGTCAAACATTTCTTTCGATGACTCTTCACCACCAGCATTTATAAAATTATCCAGCCCGAACTGTCCGTAATTACGGTTAAGTTCAAGTATTTTCCACTTGGCAGTAAATCCATCTTTAGTAACATTTTTATCGGTTGGAATAAAAGCACCTTCGAATGAGGGATTAGCCCAGGAAGAAGTAAGATTTACATTCATTTCGGAAGCAAACGGCAGGAATGCCAGTAAACGACTTCCATTTAACTGAAGCTTAAAACTGAATTTGTTGTCTATGGCCGGATCGATAGCCACAGGAATACTAACTCCTCCTTTTATAATATCATGAACCGGAACGCCCGGCTGTAGACGGAGAACCGAATCGTTCCATGCCAGGTCAATGTTTTCCTTTACTCCTTTCATATCGGAAATGCCAAAAACAACGAAAGCTTTATCCCATTTTACATCTGCAGGCTGCACATTCAGGCCTTTGGGAACAAGTGGTTTGAAATTACCTTTCACTGTAAGGTCAGATGAGTAAAGCACCACTTCATAAATACTGCGGTATCGTCTTAATGGAACAACTTTACCCGAAAAAGAAAGGTTTTCGGGAAGAAAATGAAGATACCTCGTAGATGATTCAACGGTACCATTTGGCATAGATTTTAACGAAACCACCGGAACACTTACTACCGGTCCGGCAAGAACCTGTTTGTCACCCCAGGTGCGCCAAATTTCAGAAATAGCTTCATTACGGGTGGTTTCGCGTTCGCGGATAAGCGATTGAACCATCTCCGAGGGAATAAGAAGTATCAGCACAAAAAGTCCGATAACTGAGAGTTTCAGGCTAATTGAATTACGCGCCCATTGGTTGATTTTACCGAATGTGGAATTATTCGACATATGAAAATATTTTGTTTGAGTTAGCAACGCATATAGTCAATCTATATTATTTGAACGAATGCAACAATGTGTTGATTTAACAATTGTTAACCAAGGGATTGGTTTCAGTTTTCAGGTTTCAGGTTTCAAAGTTTCATGTTATTCGGCACTCATGAAAAGTGAAACTTTTCTGAAACCTGAAACAACTCCTTGCCATGCACAAAGCACTCTGCACCAAGCACCACTAACCCCGCACTATTCCACCGTAAGAATCCTCTCCTTCGGATACTTCACCGAATACCTGAACTTCAGTTTCTTCAACTCTCCGGGGTTAAGCGTTACTTCCCATCTTAGCATTCCGGTTTCCTTATCCACTCTGGCGCCGCCGTCCTCGGCAAGGTCCACTACTATTTCTTTCTCCTTACTAACAGGGTACTGATCAAAAACCACGAGTGTTATAGGTTGTTTTTTATTGTTGTGCAAATTGATTTCCCAGGCACGCTGAACGGTCCGGTTCGAGCCCAAAAGCTGGCTGGTAGTGAAATCCTTAACCTTTTTTCGCTCAATCAAAATGGATTTATCACGCCCCAGCGAAATATCCAGCGTATCAGTTGCCATGGATGCCGAAAGCCTGGTTTTACCGGTAAATGTGCCTTCGTAGAAAATACCCGCCGTGGCATCCAGCAGATCATAATCCTGCCAGTTAATAACCTTGGCAACGAGGAATGCGTCGCGGTCGAGCTTTGGAGTTGCATGAAACTCATAAATTGCCTTTATGGATTCACCGCCAATTACCAGGTTATATTCTTTGCCATCCGAAGGCATATTCATAGGCATTGAAATCGTATATTCCTTAACCGAACGAACCTGATCCTGGTTGTTGGATTCGATTTGCAAATTAATTGGTTGTTTAACAGTTTGATATTTTTGTGCCGGTACGGCTTCTGCCGACATATCGCTATCCCGTGAAATACCATAAGCTGTAACCACAACTCCTTCTATTGACTGTGTGCTGGTCTGCAATCCAACATTAATTACCGGATTATCGGCAATGGTGGTAACGGCATTCATTCCGATGAACGAGTATTGCAATACATTCCCTATTTGAGCTGCGATTGTGTAATTGCCGTTTACATCGGTCAATGTACCTTTTGATGTTCCTTTAATTAAGATGCTAGCTCCCGGAATACCAGATCCATCATCAACAGAATAAACTCTGCCGTTAATTTTGCCGCTAAAAGGATAACCCGTATTTGGCTTTTCAATTACTGAGCGGTCGGGTTCGATCCGGGATTTATTAGTCAAATTTAAATAACTGCTGTAATTCCCACCGACATACCAGGGCATAAGCTTTGGCTCCGTTCCCGATTCATTTGGATTACCGGTTGAAAGTGTTAGCTTAATATCTTTCCATTCCTCACCGGAGTTCTGACTGATTTTTGCCCTGCGTGACAATTCAAGCGGTTGCGAAATATCATCAAGCCTGAGATCAAATTCCGGTTTCCACGAAGCCGTCCTTACCAGGTAGCTTAGCCGGAATTTTGCCTGCATCGGCTCTTTCGTCATTACCTGCACCATAATTTCGCCGGTAGGTTTTATATCTTCTTTCGAAGCTTCTCCCAGTTGGTCATCAATCCTGTTGAGCTCTTCACGGGTAATTTCTGTTTTCCTTGTCAGGGCTAATTTCTTCTCTGATAATTCAGTGAAACGTGCCCTGAAAAAATCTGCAGCAGATTTCAATTCAATAGTTGT
>JBBRYZ010000028.1:0-33476 GCA_038237165.1 Bacteroidales bacterium
AGTTTACATATCCGTCTGCCTGTTTGCCGTGTTTTACGCAATTCTCATGGATATTTATCATGATTTGGTGCAAACGCTGATCAACTTCGGTAGCAGCCCAGTTCAGTTTCATTGAATTCTGGCTCATTTCGAGGCCCGAAGTTGCTACACCACCTGCATTAACTGCTTTGCCGGGGCCGAACATGATTTTATTTTCGAGGAAAACTTCAACAGCTTCGGGAGTACAACCCATATTGGAAACTTCTCCAACAAGCTTGCAACCATTAGCAATTAAGTTTTTAGCATCTTCACCATTCAACTCATTTTGAGTAGCACATGGAAGTGCGATGTCGCATTTTACTTCCCACGGACGTTTTCCAGCATGGAACTGAGCTTCGGGGAATTCGTATGAATATGGTTTTACGATATCCTGGTTCGATGCGCGGAGTTCGAGCATATAATTGATCTTATCGCCGCTTATTCCTTCTGGATCGTATATATAACCATCAGGACCAGAAATAGTAACAACTTTAGCACCTAATTCTGTTGCTTTAAGAGCAGCACCCCAGGCAACATTACCAAAACCGGAAATACTAACAATTTTTCCTTTCAGATCTTGATTTTGGGTTGCAAGCATTTCCTTTACAAAATAAATTCCTCCAAAACCGGTAGCTTCAGGACGAACAAGACTGCCGCCCCAGTTGAGGCCTTTTCCTGTAAGTACTCCTGTATGCTCTTGAGCCAGTTTTTTGTACATTCCGTAAAGGAATCCGATTTCACGGCCACCCACGCCTATATCACCTGCAGGAACATCGGTTTCTGGTCCGATAAACCTCCAGAGTTCGAGCATAAACGACTGGCAGAAACGCATAACTTCAGCACTGGATTTTCCTTTTGGATCGAAATCGGAACCACCTTTACCACCGCCCATTGGCAATGAAGTTAGGCTATTTTTGAAAATCTGTTCAAAGCCCAGGAATTTCAGGATGCTAAGGTTAACCGAAGGGTGGAAACGAAGCCCGCCTTTGTAAGGTCCGATTGCATTATTGAACTGAACCCGGTATGCAAGATTTACATGAACCTTGCCCTGGTCATCAGTCCATGGAACTTTTATGGTAAGAATACGGTCAGGCTCAACCAGACGGTCGATAATACCTGCTGCTTCAAACTGAGGGTTTTCATTATAAACCTGTTCGATCGATTCCAATACTTCACGAACGGCTTGTAAGTACTCTAATTCTCCCGGATGCTTTTTTTCCAGGTTGGTAATGATTTTTTCAACTTCCATCACAAAGGAATTTAGGTTAAATAATTATATTTTCAGGCATAAATTTGTTACCGTAATAACAGTACAAAAGTATATATTTAAGTAAATCACGGAAAAGAATTTTGATATTTTTTTTCATTCCAAACAAGGCTGGTCAATAATGTTGTATGTCTTGTTATTACTCACTTTCAGGTATTCGTGGTTTTACTGGGAAAGGCTTTTTAGATTGCTTTTAGTTTATCTTAGTCATATTAATGAAATATTTCCGTCGTGTTGACTGAACTTTTACCTGTATTTATTTTAAAATTATGAAAATAAAAATTTGCATAAGCTGTAGGATCCTCATGAATTATATATTCTCCCCGATCTAAAGAATGGAATAAGTCCTGTTTTTAAATAAATTTCACTGCAACAGATTTTCGTCATTATCAAATATTTTGTTTCAATCCGGAATTGTTTACACCTTCATAATTTTTTATCAGAATAGAAACATGAAAAATTTGCTTTTAAATATTGTTCTGTCAATTAACGAGCTTTAATTGAGCAAAAAGAGGAACTACTTTTAGCATGATTTTTTTTTAAATAAATTCATGCTATCGCAGTTGATTGCGCAGTATTGTTTACTTATTCCTTTGTCTGAGCGTTTCAAAGATAATAATACCGGTAGCTACTGAAACATTCAATGAACCAATTGTGCCCAACAACGGAATTTTTATCCTTTCGTCGCAAAGTTTAAGATACTCGGGCGAGATGCCGTCTTCTTCCGATCCCAGGATAAAAGCAATAGGACCTGAAAGATCAGTCTGAGTGTAATCGGTACTTCCATGCTCGGTTACTGCTATCAGTCGAACCCCAGAATCTTTTAGGTATCGCAATGTATCTTTAAGGTTCGGACTGCGGTGAACAGGAACCAGATTGAGTGCCCCAGCGGAGGTTTTAATGGCATCGGCATTTACCTGCGCACTTCCGCGTGATGGAATTATCAATGCGTCCACTCCGGCACATTCGGCGCTGCGGGCAATGGCGCCCATATTTCGAACGTCGGTAATACGGTCGAGGATAATAAACATGGGCTGCTTGCCAGTTTCAAAAATATGGATAAGTATATCTTCGATCGGCTGGTATTCGATCATCGATACGAAAGCCACAATGCCCTGGTGATTGGCTTTTGTAAAGGAATCAAGCTTTTCGTTCGGCACTTTCTGTACCGGGATTTCCCGCTGTTCAGCCAAGGTTGTAATTTCACGCACTTGCGGATTACGCAATTCCCGCGAAAGCATTATTTTTTCAATATCTTTCCCTGCATTTAAGGCTTCAAGAATAGGGTGGATGCCATAAATCATATTCTCAGGTTGCTTGCGGGGGCCTTTAAAGTTTTTTTCGTACATGTTTGAAAGTTTTCAGGGTTTCAGAGTTTCAATGTTTCAGAGTTCAATGCTTCGCGTTCAAAGGTTCAATGCTTCACGTTCAAGGGTTCAATAGTCAAATTGTCACATTGTCACATTGTTTAATTCACCCCATCACCCAATCTTCCAGTCCCTAAGTCCCCAAATCTCTACCTTCTCCACAACTGCACATTCTGGTACCACGAAGATTTGTAATATTGGTTACGGACCAGCACATAATCGTTACTGGTAAAGGGATTTTGTGCTTTGTTAAAATAAAATTTTAAAGCCCTCGGATCATCATAATCACCATAGATCCAAACTTCCTGCTCGAAACTACGGAATACCTGCGTGGGTTTTCCAACCACAATATAAATCATTCCTCTATCAGTTTTCCAGCCATCGGTATAAGATGTATATAGTTTGTTTGCAGTTTCGAAACGTGAGTAATATTTTCTTATAAATTCGGTGGCCAGGTCCTCACGACCGGTATTTGCAATCCAAAAACTGTCAACCGCCACTTTAGGTATCTTGTATGATTTTAATTGTTGAAACTCTTTGGCCGAAGTAATATACTGCAAGGCGTCGCGCATCTGCGAATGCTGAGTTACTTTCGGGAAACCGTTATTCATCCTGAACAGACTTGGCCCTTTTACAAAAGATGTGTCGGGCTGGAAAAAATAAAATCCTGTTTGCTCAGGAGTAAAGTAGGCTGTTTTACCGTTTTTAAGTTCAAGATAAAATGTGCTGTCGGGTTTATAATCGAACGGCAACCGGCTTTGTTCAACGAAAGGCGGAAGAGGAGATGCGAAGTTACGGGTATAAAGTTTTACCAGCATCTCCCTGCTGATTGTATCTTCAGTAACCAGACGAACCGGCTTGGGATAGGCTGTGATATTTCCGTCCAGAATTTCACCCGATACATTCTGAAACCTGTACCATGATTGGCTTAACCTGTTTATTTTGCTGAAATATTCAAGCAGCAGAAAATCATCAGCTATGCCTGGAACTGAATAGGTGGCTTTCACAAAATAGTCCATCCCCTCGGGTGCTTTAAAAGTCCAGGTGTGACTGATATAACTATTGGAACCAGAAGTATCGGCTATGGCAAAGGAGGCGCTGTCGGTAAGTGCAATTCGTTTTCCCGCCCCTATAATTTCATATTTTAACAGACCTTTTTTAGAGTATTTTTTTGTTCCGGGATCGGGCAAAATAAGACCGGCCGGCAAAATTATCCGCAATGTTGATAAACTGTCGTTTATATTATAAAGCTGGCTAAGCTGAAGCGAATTATCTTTTTGACCATTGTAGATGCTGCTAATATCCATTCCGGTGATTTTGAGTGCAGGGTTGCAGGCTGCAAGCAGTATCATCAGAAGTGAGCTCAGGATTAAATTAAGAATAATTCGGAGGGTAAAAAAGCGCAAAACGAACCGGGATTAATTTGGGCGTAAAATTACAAAAAAATCGGGACCGGAGAAATCCGGTCCCGACTTACTTTTACACTGTGACGCCTATACTATTTGACTCTTATTTTTGTTCCAAGTTGTAATGTCTTCGATGGTTTAATTCCGTTAATGGAGCAAAGCTGTTTAACAGATACATTATATTTTCTTGAAACTGCACTCAGCGTATCACCACTCTTAATGGTATGATATTTTTTTGACTTTGAAGACTTTGAAGATTTTGAAGACTTTTCCTTATTCGATAATTCTGCCTTTGGATTTCCCTTTTCGTTTTCATTATCTGCAACTATTTCGCTGCTTGTGGATGAAGGCAAATAATCCCGTGAGAGTCCATAGGTGGTTTTGGTTACAGCAAATGTGTCAGAAAGAAGACTGTAGTTGTCGAAATTAATCAACTCTTTTGGGTTAAATGCTTTTCCCTGGAATCGTGTTTCGAAATGCAGGTGATTGCATGTAGCTCGGCCTGTACGTCCGCCCAGACCAATTATATCTCCGGCTTTAACCTGCTGATTTACTTTTACTTTTATTTTCGAAAGATGTCCGTAAAGCGTTTCGAGTCCGTTAAAATGCCTTACAACCACACAGTTTCCATATCCTGAATACCTGCGAGCCATACGCACTACCCCGTCGAAAGCAACTCCTACAGGATCTCCGGCTTCAAGTTTAATATCTACACCTGAATGTACCCGACGACCGCGCGATCCAAAAGGGGAAAGGAACGTTCCTTCAACAGGCATTACAAACCCGGTAGAATTTTCGTTGAACAAGGGCAGACTTATAGCTTCGTCTGTAATTGGAGGAACTTCTGAATATCGCCTTACACACAATGTGTCCCAACTTTTGTAATATTGATTCAGAAACGGATTATCAATACTTACAGGGACAAGTGAAGTTGAAGCGGGAAGCATTTTTGTGGATTCTTCCATTTCGTTTTCATCCATTCCGCCGGCAGGCTCTTTTATAAGCTGCTGGGCAAATGCCATGGTTCCGGATACGCTGAATACCAATGAAAAAAATAATGAAAGTGCTTTTGTTTGTAATGTCATGAAACTAATTTAGATATTGTAATTTAATAGACTTTAGACAAGAAAGTCACAACTGAGTTTTCAAAAGTAGGTTAAAACATTTTAACACGAAAGAAAATTTAAGTTTTTTTATGAAAATACATTCCACATGTTTTGCATTTGCCATCTTCATCCAAACCATCGGTATTGATACTATAGGATTGCCTTGAAATTAATAGGGTATTGCATTTTTTGCAATATGTATTGTTGCTTTCAACACGCATATTTCCGATGTACACATAGTTAAGTTCTTTTACTGCAATTCGCTCAAGCCTGCGCATGGATTCAGCAGATGTTGCTTCTGTAGTTATTTTATAACCTGGAAAATATCGCGAAATATGGAAAACGGTATCTTTTCCCAATTCAGATGCTATCCACTTTGTCAGTGCTGTAAAAGAGAATTCATCATCGTTAAGTTCAGGAATAATGAGGTTTACAACTTCGAGATGCTTATTTGCCTGCCTTATTTGTTTCAGCGTTTCTTTTATCGGCTCCAGTTTTGATGAAGTGACTTTGGTATAAAAATCTTCAGTGAATGCTTTCAGGTCGACACTAAACGCATCGATAACCTCCAGAAGTGAGTTAAGTGGTTCCTTATTGATATAACCATTTGTTACCACCACTGTTTTCAGTCCGGCCTGTTTTGCAAGCTGTGCTATATCATACATATATTCGAACCACACAATTGGTTCGTTATACGTGAAAGCAATTCCAATGTTGCCGGGTTGGTTAAGCGCCTGCTGCATAATTTCTTTAGGCGTGTAATAGCTTCTTATCAATTCAGGCAAGGCTGCCGTCTGCGAGATGTTGCAATTCTGGCAAAAAGCACACCTTAGGTTACAGCCATAAGATCCAATTGATAAAATAGTGGAACCCGGATAATAATGATATAGAGGTTTCTTTTCGATGGGATCGGAATGAATGGCAGAAACGTATCCGTACACTTCTGTATAAAGCTTTCCTTCCTTATTAATACGCACCCTGCAAATCCCCGACTTCCCTTCTTTGATAATGCAGTTATGCGGACAGAGCGTACACTGAACAACGTTTTCATTGAGAGATTGATAATATTTGGCTTCAGTTGACATTTTGGGGAGTTTGAAGGGTTTGAAATGTTTGAATGGTTTGAAGAGTTTGAAGAGTTTGAAACGTTTAAAGGTTCAATGCTGCGCGTTCAAGGGTTCAATGCTTCGCGTTCAATGGTTCTCCGATTATTATTATCAAATTGTCAAATTATCAAATTGCCACATTATCACATTATCACATTATCAAATCTTAAATTCTAATCCAATCTCCAATCAATCGATACCTTCCCTGCGTTTACAAGCAATTCATTGGTTTTTGAGAAATGCCGGCATCCGAAAAAACCTCGATAAACAGATAAGGGTGAAGGATGTACAGCCTTTAAGACGAAATGCTTTGATGTATCAATCAAAGTCTCTTTTGCCTGTGCATAACTTCCCCATAGGATAAAAACCAGTCCGCTGTGCCTGGCCGAGAGTTGCCTGATCACTTCATCCGTAAAATTTTCCCATCCCCGGCGCTGATGCGATCCTGCCTGGTTGGCCCGAACCGTAAGTGTTGCATTTAGTAAAAGAACGCCCTGTTTTGCCCATTTTTCAAGGCTTCCTGATTTCGGTACAGGAATTCCAAGATCGGTTGAGAGTTCTTTATAGATATTTACCAGCGAAGGAGGTATTGCGACTCCATCAGGCACCGAGAAACAGAGCCCATGCGCCTGTCCATCGCCATGATAGGGATCCTGGCCAAGGATTACTACTTTCACCTTGCTAAAAGGTGCATAATCAAAGGCTGCAAATATCCTGTTTCCAGGAGGATACACCCGGTAAAGCTTTTTTTCTTCCAAAAGGAATGATTTTAATTCAGTAAAATAGGACTTGGCAAATTCAGGCCGCAATACTTCCAGCCATTCCTGCTCAATCTGTGGTTCGGTTTTCTCCATTTTCAGACTTCAATTCAGACGATGAAATTATGAAAAATAAGGCAAAGCAATTACTAAAATTATTTTTTTTATTCCTCTGGATCGAAATGAAAATAGCATTTATTGTTTTTATCTTTGCACACTTAAATCTTTAATGATTTTATACTTTCAATAATACGATCAGCGTTAGTAAATAAATTTTATTGATCTATGCGTAAACTGTATTGCTTTTCATTGATTTTGGCCGCAATATTTATGTCTGCATGCCAGCCACCGGTAACATTTACTGAACCTCAGCCCAAAGATGTAGCTGCCCTTAGCGGATTCCCTCAACGGATACAGGGAAGGTACCTGTGTGCGGAAGATAGCTCTTTTTTGCAGATCACTGCAAATTCGATGATCAGGATATATGATTTTAATGAGAAACTGCACCTCGATGACCTTGATAGTACCGAGCAAATCATAGGTGATTCATTATACGACTTGAACACCAATACGGGTCAGCTTATCCGGATTGAAGGCGATTCGATTGTGATGCACGTACATGATATAGATACCTTGTTTACTATCGATAAACTGAATGTGCTGAAAAAGTATAAAGGGTATTATTTCGTTAATATTTATAAGCCGGAGGAAAACTGGGAAGTAAAGAAACTGGGTTTTTCGCACAGTAAGCTTATTTTAAGCAGTATCAGCACAAAGCAAGACCTAGAGCAACTCCAAACTATGACCGAAAGCACGCAAGATACAATTCCTTATGTTTTTTCGCTTACGCGGAAGCAGTTCAAAACATTTGTCAGGGAAGAAGGTTTCAGGGATTCGGAGGAGTTTTTTAAAACAGGGAAATAAGAGTTTCAACGTTTCAGGTCACTGAATGGAGCCGAAGCGCTGGGTTTAAATTTTTCAGGTAGTGACGCGATTAATCGCATCTCTACTCTATCTGTCTCTTAGTCCCTCATTCAATCGCTTTCACTTCTTCTTCCTTTTCTTCCGGTTCTTTTCCTCTTCTTCAGCATCGCGTAGCAAGGTCTTCCAGTCTGATTTAGTTTCGGCAGTAAAGGCAAGGGTTTCTTTATAATCCTGACCTTTGATTTCCATTACTTCAACCGGTTTGCCGATATATTCTTCGATTTCGTCGAGTAAAGACTTTTCGTCGTTGCTACAGAATGAAACAGCAATTCCTTTTTTATCAGCGCGTCCAGTACGGCCAACGCGGTGAACATAGTTTTCGGGCTTTTCGGGAATATCATAATTTACCACGAAATCAACATTCGGAATATCAATGCCACGGGCACTAACATCGGTAGCAATCAGAATTTTAAACTCGCCGTTTTTAAATCTTTTCATCACAAGCAGCCTGTCGGTTTGCTCTTTATCACCATGAATGGTTTCGCATTTTATATTCAGCTTTTCCATGGCGAGGCTTACGCGCTCGGCACGTACTTTCGTTCGGACGAAAACTACTATCTTGCTTTCAGGATTTTCATTCACCAGGCGTTCGAGAAAAAACCGTTTGTCGTCCATTTCGATAAAAGCCACACAGTGATCAATATTTCGGGCCACCGGATCTTTTGGTGAAATCTGTATTCGGATTGGGTTGGTTACCAGCGAATAAGCTACTTTTTTTATATACGGATTTATGGTTGCGGAGAAAAAAAGTGTCTGCCTTGTACGGGGAAGCTTCTTTACAAGTTGCTGGATATCGTTAATAAAACCTAGGTCGAGCATATGGTCGGCTTCGTCGAGTATCAGTATTTCTATCAGACTCAGGTCGAGATGTCCCTGGCTTACCAGGTCGAACAAACGGCCAGGTGTTGATATAATAATGTCAACGCCTTGTTCCAGTTGGGCAATCTGAGGGTCCTGTTCCACACCTCCCATAAGGCAAAAAACTTTAACACGTGTATGTCGCGAAAGAGCCTGAAATACCTCTGTTATCTGCAACGCCAGTTCGCGTGTGGGAACCATTACAATACAACGGACGCCATGGCTGCGACTCGAAAACTTCTTTTCGTGCAGCATATTGATGACTGGTATGGCAAAGGCAGCGGTTTTTCCGGTGCCGGTCTGGGCTATGGCAAGCACATCGTCGCCATGCATAATCGGACCTATACTTTTATACTGTATATCTGTCGGGCGGCGAAAACCCGAATCTGCAATGCTTTGTTGAATTTCAGGGGCAAGATTGTATTGTTCAAATTTCATAGTAAATTATTAAAGGTTGCAAAGATACGCAGGGAAAGTGAGTTATCAGGAGTTTATTGGCAGGGATAAAAATACGGTAACAAATTTCTGATTTTGAAATGGCAAGAGTACCTGTTGGTATCCGATTTTATTTGTATTGTCATTCTGATTGTATCCTGAATTACATAAAATATATGACCTGTTTTTATCGTAAATCCAATCGATCTGCATTTTTATTTTCGGATTAGCTTGTTATCATTTCACTCAAACATCACTTACTTAGAACAAATATAAAGAGATGGAATATTACCTTTTGACGATTTGTAAATTAACATTAAAACTAATTCCATAATATTCATGT
The DNA here is from genome assembly GCA_038237165.1 of Bacteroidales bacterium. GTDB lineage: Bacteria > Bacteroidota > Bacteroidia > Bacteroidales > UBA4417 > UBA4417. The sequence goes on from JBBRYZ010000028.1 coordinate 9,649, forward strand.
TTTCCGGCAAGGATAAGAAGCTTCATGTTACTGATAATGCCGCTGTAACTGTGCGCGAAATAGAATTTTCCATCCGTATGAAGGATAAGGATTCTTCGTTTACAGAAATACTGGGAATGTTAAAAGAAGAGCTAACTCCATTCAGGAAAGTTGCCAGGCATAATCTAACCGGCGCCGAAAACACTATCCGGGATTTTATTCATACAAACATTGAAAGAAGTATTGCAATTCGAGAAAATACACGTGTTTACTTTTTGGATTATCGTGAAAAAGAAGGTTCGCTTCGAATTAGTTTCAAAGTACTGATTATTACAAAATATATTCATTATTCATCTTTAAGGCAGGAACTGGATTCGCTTGTTAAGGATACCATTGCCGAATATTTTGAAGAACTTATCGAACGTCATGTGCCGGTTAGTATTACTGTTGAAGCCATTGATAATGAAATAGTTTCACTGACTGAGTCGGGTGCGGAAGTAAAAACATCCCGATCCACCAAACGTGATGCCATTACCTGGATGTTAGCACTAATTGCGCTTGTGATTTCACTTGCTTTTAGTTATTTTATTTTTATTAATTCGCACCTTAAGACTGAAAACACTAAACTTAAGGAGGATTATATAGATATGGTTCTCAAGAATAAAATTGATGAAGCTGTTAAAGATCAGGAGTTTACAGTTAAATTGTACCGGATTGATGATAGTGTAGGTTCATTACCCAAAATCATCTCAGTACCTCCGGCCAGATAGTGTGACTGATTCCATTGGGGTCACAAAAATTATTAAAGGCTATTTACAGAAATTTTCCGGCCAACAGGAAATCCAGCCAATTGGATTAATTATTATCATGATTTTATTCAGAAGAGTCATTCATCGGATTGTTCCATTCTTAACCAGATGTTTTTGAATTATAAACCGGGCATCAGCTTTGCTATTTGCTTTATTGCGCTTTCAACTGGGTTTAAATCTTACTAACAAATCGGTTAAGCTGAAACGAATCGTATGTTTAAGGATAGGCCCGAAAAACAATTGATATGTTTTATTTGTTAGTATGCGATATTTATGATAGGTATTATCAAGAACCTAATTAAAACCTTCGTGCCATGACAGACATCAATAAAATTTTAGGTATTGTAACGGTTATCATTCTGGTTGTATTGTTGTACATAGTATTTACGGGCAACAGTAAATTAAATGATGCCGTTAAAACGCTCAATGATGTTAGCGCAAAAGTTAAAATTGTAAACGACAGTCTGCACAATGCGCAGCAATCAATCGATGGCGTTATGAAAAAACTTGATTTCAGTGCAAATGAACTGATGATTCTAAAGGCTGATCGCGACGCGCTGGAACTCCAGGAACAGAAAAGTAAGGCGAATGACTGGAATGAATTACAGCAGTTTAAAGTCCAGATAAAGCAAAATGAGAATATAAAGGATAGTTTGGTAAAAGTAGCTAAGAATCTTCCTCTTTAACATAATGCAAGCAGATTGACGTAGAGTATAATTACTCATACTGTCTGAAATAATATCAAATTAATTTGTGGAATATTACTGATCTGATGTAGAAATGATTGTACAACACCGACAATTAAATCCTGGTTTATGAAAAAAAAATTCTTCTTTTTGATTTTTGCCGTAGTAGCGGTGACAGATTTATTCAGCCAGAGCGGAAGTTTAAAACTTATTCCTTCCGAATATTGCACTTCAAATGGTTCACCTTTACTTTTTACAAAAGGCGATACAATAAGGGTCAGCTGTGATTCCATTTATCTGATGAGCGTTTCGCGATATGCATTTTACAAAAGCATACATAAAACAATCTCGGAAAGCGATAAGGACTCAGTATGCAATAATTTATTAAGAGCCTATGAGAAGCAGTTAATTGAGCGTGATAAGTCTTACAATAAATTGCTCGATAACAGCAAGCAGGCTGAAAAAGTTTCGCAGGATCTGATAGATTATTCTCAGAAGTCGCTTGCAGGTACTCAGAAGACCCTGCAATTTACCCAATCAACGCTTGATCAGTCGCTTAAAAGTATTGATATGGCCCAGAATTATATACAGAAGGCGAAATGGAATTCGAAAGGACAAAAACTCCTGACTGGATTAACCGGAGCAGGAATCGGGTTGTTGCTGGGCATTTTAATCATGAAATAGGAGAGGAGCCGGAGGCAATCAGATTTAAATCATTTGTTGCAGCTGCTTCAGTAAGTCATCATAATTATTCGGCATAAGAATAGATTTCTTGTTCAGAGTCAGAATTTCCTGTATAGCCTCCGGAACCTGAACTTTTTTATTCGTTGATTTTTCCACTTCTTCCGGGAATTTAGCCGGATGAGCTGTTTCCAGAAATACCCCGATATTATTTTTGGTCAAACCCGACTCCTTTAATCCAGCATAAGCAACCGCTCCATGAGGATCAGATTGATAATTATAGCGCTTTTGCAATTCAGTCATGGCCATGCGGGTCTGGTCGTCATTAAACCAAAACCCTTTAATATCAGTTGTAACAGATGAACGTTGTTTCTGATAAATTTCGAGCAGACGCGGGAAATTACTTGGATCTCCTACATCCATGGCGTTGGTAATGGTATGAGTTGTTTTCTGTGGCATATATTCACCACTTTCGAGGTAATCGGGCACCACATGATTGCTGTTAGTTGCCGCAATAAACCGGTGAATGGGCAGACCCATTTTTTTAGCGATGAGCCCGGCTGTTAAATTGCCGAAATTCCCGCTGGGAACACTTATTACAACAGGCTTATCAACTTTGGCAAGCTGAGCCAGCGCATGAAAATAGAAAAATGACTGAGGGAATAAGCGTGCAAAATTTATAGAGTTTGCCGAGGTCAGATTTAACTGTTTATCGAGACCGTTATCGGCAAAAGCCTGTTTTACCAGGCGCTGGCAATCATCAAAATTACCATCCACCTCGAGTGCGGTTATATTTCCACCCATGGTGGTTAACTGCTTCTCCTGCAATTCACTAACTTTTCCAGAAGGATACAATATAACAACTTTTACACCTTTTTTGTTATAGAATGCATTTGCGACTGCACTTCCGGTATCTCCTGAAGTGGCAACCAGTATGATAACTTCTTTTTGCTCATCCTGCAGAAAATATTGAAACAGCCCTGCTATAAATCGTGCTCCTACATCTTTAAATGCCAGGGTTGGTCCATGGAAAAGTTCAAGGACAAACAGATTTTCATCCAGCCTTTTCAATGGAATCGGAAAGGTCAAAGCTTCGTCCACAATCTGTTTCAATGCTTCATGCGGGATATCTTCTCCCATCATGGCTTTGGTAACTTCAAATCCGGTTTCCTGCAAGCTCATTTCTGGAAGGCTCGCAAAAAATGAAGCTGGCAAAACCGGAATACGCTCCGGCATATACAACCCCGAATCACTCGAAATGCTTTTTAAAACAGCATCTTTAAGTGATACTTTGTGAGTTGGATTTTTTATATCGTAGTATTTCATGGGGATTGAGGGGATTGATGGGATTGAAGGGATTGAAGGGATTGAGGGGATAGAAGGGATTGAAGGGATTGATGGGATTGTAGGGATTGATGGGATTGAGGAGTTTGTAGTGTTTGAAAGGGTTAAAGTGTTTGAAATGTTTGGACAACTGAAACAACTGAAACATGAAACTTGAAACTAATTCATCTCCACAATTCTCGTTCCTTCCGCATTTGCTTTCGAAACATATCCTTCGTTTTGAAGCCCGATTTTTGTGAAACCCTCCTGAATAATTTTTGCAACCTGTTTTGCAGTATCTTCTCCTTTACACAATGCAAATACCGAAGGCCCTGATCCAGATATTCCGCAGCCTATTGCTCCTGCATCCATCGCAGCATTTTTTATTGCATCAAAGCCGGGAATAAGTTGCATTCGGTAGGGTTCAGCCAGTAAATCAGACATGGAGCGTTTCATTAATCCATAATCTCCCTTGATCAATGCAACCATGAAACCTGCGGTATTTGCGCTCTGTATAATCGCGTTTTCATAGGAAACCTCTTTTTTTAATACTCTTCGTGCATCCGAAGTATTTAAAACTATCTGGGGATGAACAATTGCCGAATACAGATCATCAGGGCATTTTACCGAAATAATATCAAGTGGCTTGTAACTTCTGATCAAGGTAAATCCGCCAAGTAAGGCAGGAGCTACATTGTCGGCATGCGCAGTTCCGCAGGCTATGCGTTCACCTTCCATTGCTAAAGGAATTAGCTCAAGAGTGCTTAACGGATTGCCTAATAAATGGTTTATAGCAAATACCGCTGCCGCCGAACTTGAGGCACTGCTGCCCATTCCGCTGCCCAACGGCATATTTTTCTCAAGTGTAATTTCCAGACTGATATCACTTTTACCAATGGCGTTCAGAAATGCATTCACCGCTACACCTGCGGTGTTCTTAATTCGTTCAGCGGGAGTAAGATGTCCATACTCTCCTGTCAGAATTACTTTCGAATTATCTGCATCAGGATTTAAGGAAATCGTCACTTTATCGCCTATGCCATCAACTGCATAACCCATAATATCGTAACCGCATCCAACATTGGCAACACTTGCCGGTGCAAAGACGGTAACTGATTTGTATTTAGTCATGTATAGCGGGTTTGTGATGTTACAATGATTTTTGATATATAATGATGACTGGAAGACCGAAGACCGGAGTCCGAAGAATGGAAAACGGAGACCGGACCTAGGTTAAGTAGTATTCAGTAAATAAAACCCGTCTGACAACTTCCGTCTTCGCTCTCCCAACTATTTATCGCTTCAGCCCTTCGGCAATCCGCACTATATCGGCCAAAACTCCCGCAGATGTTACATTTACACCGGCACCCGGACCTTTGATAACCATAGGATATTGCTCATAGTATTTGGTGGTAAGGCTAATGCAGTTTTCGGTTCCACGAAGGCTGTAAAAAGCATGGGTGTCGTCCACTTCCATCACCAAAACTTTTGCCTTACCATTTTCTATTTTAGCAACGTAGCGCAACCTTTTACCTTTCGCTTTTGCTGCTTCATATCGCAGATTAAAGGGTTGGTCGTAATTTTTCAATTCAGCAAAGAAAAACGGTATATCTTTAGCGCTTGCACATTCAGCCGACATCAATGGCTCAACTTCTATATCGCATTCCTCAATTGCCCAGCCGCATTCTCTGGCAAGGATCAGGCATTTGCGCGCCACATCTGTTCCGCTGAGGTCATCGCGCGGATCGGGTTCGCTATAACTATTATCCTTTGCATACTGAACCAGTTCGCTGAATGGTTTTTCTCCATCGTATTCCGAAAGCAGATAATTCATCGTTCCCGATAGTACAGCTTCAATTTTATTTATTTGATCACCGCTGTTAATCAGGCTTCGCAGCACATTTATTACTGGTAATCCTGCGCCTACATTAGTTTCGTAATGAAAAGGAGTATTTCTCTTTTTAGCGGAGCCATGCAGCAGGTTATATTGTAACATGCCTTGTGTATTAGCTCGTTTATTGGCTGTTACTATCGCTATATTGTTCAAAAGCAATTCATTATAATATTTTACCGGCTCATCCGATGCGGTTACGTCAATAAACACACTGTTTTCAAGGTTCTGATTAATAATGCTATCAGTCATTAAACGTAAATCGGAAGTCTGTGCATCTGTTTCCAAAGATTTTTTCAAGCCTGATATTTCCAGTACTTCTTCACTAACAACCATTTTACGGCTGTTGCAGATACCACAAATCTTAAGCAGGATTTTTTGTTCTTCAAGTGATTCTTTCTGGCTTTCGATCATTTCGAGTAATTTGCTGCCAATTACACCGGTTCCGGCAATATAGAGATGAAGTTGCAAAAGCTCATAATTAAATAGCGATTGGTGCAGCACCCTCAACGCTTTTTTCAAATCCTTTTGCTGGATAACTATTGAAATGTTCAACTCTGAACTTCCCTGGCAGATGGCTTTTACATTAATCCCATTGCGCCCCAGCGGGTTGAAAACCCGGGCTGAAACACCTGGCATTTGGCGCATATTTTCACCTACAACTGCCACTACGGCCAGTTCATCTTCATGATTAATATCTGAAATTAATCCTGCATTTAATTCTTCTACAAAAGTTTTTCTAAGTAATCGACTGGCTTCTTCAGCTTCTTCCTGCATTATCCCAATACATATTGAATGTTCCGATGATGCCTGGCTGATTAGGATAACACTTATCTGGTGCTGGGCCAATACCTTGAACATCCTGGCCGAAACACCGGCGACTCCTACCATGCCGCTTCCTTCGATATTGATCAGGCAGATATCGCGGAGTGATGATATTCCTTTTATAAATCCGTTTCCCTTGCCTGATTCCTTGCAAATTAATGTTCCTTTATGTGTTGGATTAAAAGTGTTTTTTACCAGTATTGGAATTTCCTGTGCCATGGCTGGCTGCATCGTAGCCGGAAAAATTACTTTGGCTCCGAAATGCGTTATTTCCATCGCTTCGTTGTACGATAGCTGTTCGATACTCTGCGCTTCCTTTACAAAACGTGGATCTGCAGTCATAACGCCATCTACATCTGTCCAGATTTCGATTGCATTCGCTTTTAGAGCAGCACCAAGTATTGATGCTGTATAATCAGAGCCACTGCGGCCCAGTGTAGTTGTTTGTCCCTGCAAGGTGCTTCCGATGAAGCCGGTAACAACATTTAGCCCCGTGTTTTCAGCAAAATAATCCTTTATCAGAGTATTGCTGAGTTCAAAGTCAACTTTGGCGTGACCAAAATTGGCATCTGTTTTTATAAGGCTGCGGGCATCCGTAAACTGAGTATCACCGATTACAGATTTTAACGCATGTGCAATCACAAAAGCGGAAAGACGTTCGCCAAAACTTAAAATGAGATCACGCGTACGTAAGGTTAATTCACCGACCAGCGATGCCCCCTTAGCAATGCCAGATAACTCGTTACATATTGCCATTACTTCGGCCATAATGGATGGTTGTTGAGCCATGGGTAAAAGTTCCTTAATGGTGTTAAGGTGCCTTTGCTCGATTTCCAGTATCGTGGATTCACAACTCACTTTATCAGTGGGTATTACCTCGCATAGTTTTACCAGTTGATCGGTTACTCCACCCAGTGCCGAGACTACAAGCGTGATGTTTTCGTATTTGGTGTGATATTGTTTAACTATGTCAATAACGTTTTTAATCCGTTCGGGATTTGCTATGGATGAGCCGCCAAATTTTAATATCCGCATAGGAATTCAGGTTTTATCAATTCATTCTACAAAAAAAATGCCCTTCTCAGTGTTGAGAAAGGCGCGTATTTTAAATGCATTCCGTCTCAACCCAGTGGGGGCCAGGTAGTATTAAATGTAAATCCGTTTTCAAAGTATCTCATTCGTTTTTCGAGTTTGCTGTTGCAAATATACAGAAATTATTTTACAGCTGTTTATATTTACATGTCCAAATAGTAATACATACAATTTAAATGTGTCGACCCTGTAATTTGTTGTTTGATTGGAATTTTATAATTGCTTTTATCGGAGATGGACCATTATGTGTATCAGTTTGTAAAATCAGACATCCAGACATATTTTCTGCGAAAAGTAAAAGTCGAAATTGGTATAGCTTTGGACGGATTTACCGAGATTGTTGGTAGTGAGCCCTTGACAAATATCCTGATAAAAGGAGTTTATAATCTGCCCATGCAATAAATTGAATGAACCAATATTATCTCGCTCCTCTTCTGAAACTATTTTAATTTGGAACCAAGGAAATATTTTTTCTTAAAATAGAAAGCAACATTCACCAGTCCTATCATAACCGGCACTTCTACCAGCGGTCCAATTACGGCAGCAAAAGCTTCGCCTGAGTTCATGCCAAATATGGCAATGGCTACTGCTATTGCAAGTTCAAAATTGTTACTGGCCGCAGTAAATGATAACGTAACAGATTGTTCGTAAGTAGCGCCTACCTTTTTGCTCATGAAAAATGATCCAACGAACATAATTACAAAGTAAATGAGGAGTGGAATAGCAATAATAGCTATATTGAGCGGAATTTTAACTATAAATTCTCCTTTCAGCGAAAACATTACGATTATCGTAAACAACAGAGCTATCAGCGTTATGGGGCTTATTTTAGGAATAAATTTTGTATGATACCATTGTTTACTTTTTACTCTTATTAAAATAAATCTTGTAAGAAATCCGGCGATAAACGGAATTCCAAGATAAATAAATACGCTTTCGGCTATCTGACCAATAGTAATGTTTTGAACCGCATCGTTGGTAGGAATGCCAAACCATCCGGGAAGAATGGCAATAAAGAAATAAGCATATACTGAGAAAAACAATACCTGGAAAATACTATTGAAAGCCACCAATCCTGCTGCATATTGAGTGTCGCCTTTCGCCAGGTCATTCCATACAATTACCATAGCAATACAACGAGCCAACCCAATCATGATTATTCCGTACATGTATGGAAGATTGGCGTTGTTTTCGCCGGGGAATAACCTGAAAAACAGGATTGCCAGTGCAAACATCAATACCGGCCCTATTACCCAGTTTTGTATTAATGAAAACGTGAGGATCTTGTAATTGCGGAACACATCGCCAAGCTCTTCGTATTTAACTTTTGCCAGCGGCGGATACATCATCAAAATAAGTCCAACTGCAATTGGAATATTAGTTGTGCTTTCGGGCGATGACTTTAATGATTCCCAAAATTCAGCAATAACCGGGAATAAGTAGCCTGACATTACGCCAACAAACATGGCCAGGAAGATCCAAAGAGTTAAATACCGGTCGAGGAATTTTAAGCGGGGTTGTGAAGGCATAATCTTATTTATTAATGGATTCAGTATAGAATTTATAGAATGCTGCTTTTATTTCATCCCGGACACGTATAAATTCGCTGTGAATAAATTCTTCGGTTCCAACGGAATGAGAAGGATCATCGAATCCAATATGCAAGCGATGTTTTACTTTACCAAAGAAAGCCGGACAAGCTTCATTGGCACCACCGCAGACCGTTATAACATAATCCCATTCTTCGCCCAGATACAGATCAACGGCGTCGGAAGTATGATGGCTGATATCTATTCCAATCTCTTTCATTACAACAACGGCCTTTTCGTTGAGTTTTCCGGATGCCTCGGTGCCTGCTGAATAAACCGTAAGCGATTTATCAAATGATTGTAAAAAGCCATGAGCCATCTGGCTTCGGCAACTGTTGCCGGTACATAGAATCAATATTTTCATGAATTTTCCATTTTGAGGTTTCACAAATAATGGATGCGTTTTTTATGGGTTCAAAAAAGGTTTCAAATAATTTTATAAAGCGATATATTTCAGTGTTGCATAGGCAGTAGTTAACTTTTAAACCTTCTATTTCACCATGTATCAGTCCTAAATCACGAAGCTCCTTCAAGTGTTGTGAAACAGTACTCCGACTTAAAGGCAAACTATCAGAAATTTCACCTGAAATACAGGTTTTGGTTTCGGCAAAGTATTCTAGGATTGCCAAACGTGCCAGATGCGATAAAACCTTTGTAAATTTAGCCAGTTCCTGCAGCACTGTAATGAATGCTTCTGTCTTTATCATCGGTTTGTAATTTATGTCGTAAAATTACGACATAAATTGATATAGCAATATTTCCAATGTTAAATTGTTGTTAAATCATCATTTAGAAGCAGTGTTGATCAAGCCCAAATTTCAAAAAAAAAGAGAAAGCTTCTTGCAACAGAGGCTTTCTCTTTTGCTTATTTTATCAATAGAATATTACTTTGCAGCGCAATCCATGCAAACCTTTTTGTGGCCTTCTATGCGGCCATATTCCATTACGGTCATTTCACCACATAATTCACAAACAAAGCTATCGAAACTGTCCTTTTTCGCTTCAAGATTGTAATTAAGTACGGGTGAAATGTTCATGAGCTTATCAGCCGGAGCATTCATTACTCCGTTTACCAGCGGGTCAACCACTTCGGCAGGAACAATGCTTGCCGGCTTGCCAATCATTCGGTAGTCAGTAAAGAAGGCTGTTTTCTTGTTGTTGAGCATGGCTTCTGCTGTTATCGTTACTCTTACAGCCCTGCCTATAGCACGTTCAACTATAGTAACAGCCCATTTCCCTATATGAGTTTTCTGTATGTTTCCTTTACCAAAGGTAGGAAACTCGCCACCACCTAAAATCCAATCTATGTTAAGAAAAACAGGAATGCTGAACTTTCTCCCAAAAACTATTTTACACCTTTTGAATTTAGCACTTTTACCAGTTCTTCTTCCGGGAAATAGCCTTCGTGACGTGAAAATTCCTTTCCGTTCTGATCCAGAAAAACCTGTGTCGGAATAGCCTGAATACCATATTTCTCGCCAAACGGTTTGCCTTCGGGCGTCCATACATCATAAAAAACAATTTTTACCTGGTCGCCATATTTCTGTTCAATCGATTTCATAATCACCTGCATTTTTTTGCATGGAATGCAATTTACTGAACCCAATTCAATAAATGTAACCTTGTATTGCTCAGGAGTTAGTTTTAAAGCAACAGTGGTTTTATCAGCGCTTTTCGTTTTGTCATCTCCGGCTGAATTTGGCGCACATGCATTAAAAGTGAACAATGAAGCTGATAACAGGATGACAGTGAGTAATTTAAGAATTTTCATTGTTGTGCTAATTTATTGTTGTTTAGTGAGTGCTATTGTTTTATTTTGTTTAAAGGTTTATAAATGCTTTTCAATAAAGTATCTGATTGATTTTATTGCACTTAGCAACTTGTTATTTATACCGACCAGTGATAATCCGTGGTTTAAATTGATTATTATTCAGGCTTCTTATGTGTTTTTTTTTATTTGTTTCCACTTTTTTATGTTTTAAAAGACATAGTTAAATAGGTATCCGACTATCATGATTCCTGTGCCAACTACACCAATAAATGTGAGGATCAAAGGCATTTTGAGAACTTTACGCAGTATTACCATTTCGGGGAGTGAAAGGCCAATTACAGCCATCATAAAAGCAAGAGCAGTACCCAGAGATGCACCTTTTTCGATAAGCACCGAAACAATTGGTACAATACCTGCTGCATTGGAATACAAAGGAATACCAATTAAAACGGAAAGCGGTACGGAATACCATGCTGATTTACCCATAAGTGCAGCCATAAATTCCTCAGGTACATAGCCATGAGCACCGGCTCCAACAAGAATACCCAAAGCCACGTATAGCCATACTTTGCCTACAATATCCCTTACAGCTTCGTAGCCAAGATGAATGCGTTGGGTGAATGTGATTTTTTCCTCATCCAGGCCACTGCTGCCCATATGGGTTTCATACACCCAGGGTTCAACCCACTTTTCGAGCTTCAGTAAGCCGATTATCCAACCGGCTGTGATGGCAATTACCAAACCGGTTCCTACATAAATTGCGGTAACCTTCCAGCCAAACAAACCATAAAGAAGAATGACGGCTACTTCATTTATCATAGGAGAAGAGATCAGGAATGAAAAAGTTACACCCAATGGAACTCCTGATTCAACAAAACCAAGAAATAAAGGAATGGCTGAGCAGGAACAAAAGGGAGTAACAATTCCTAAGGATGCAGCCATCACATTCCCTGTAAGAGTTTTCTTGCCTTCCAGCGCTTTGCGGGTGCGTTCGGGGGTAAAAAATGTCCGGATGATCCCAACAAAGAATATGATAAGGGTGAGCAAAAGCATCACTTTTGGAAATTCAAAGATAAAAAACCACAGGGCTTCTGCCAGATGTGCTCCTTTAGTCATACCAAATACCGAGAATACCAACCAATCCGTGAATGGTTGCAGATAATGGTAAATAAGGAACCAAACCGGTAATAGCAGAATGGGAAGGATGATCTGTGCTTTCGGAGTTTTAAAGAGATTTATTTGCATTGTAGTTAGATTCGATAATTAAATAATTTGGCAATTAGACTATTAGGCAATTAGGCAACTCGAGAATTAGACAATTAAGCACATCGCGATAGGCGTATTCCCGGATTTTTTATTACAAGTAGAACAAGTAAACGTAGTAAAGTCCGACAATGATAAAGGCAATAGCCACTACCAGTCGGAACCATTTTTCGAAAATCTTTACTTTGTTGTAAAAGCCGCCAATGCTTGAAATACTGAATGCGAGCAGCCAGGCTACAATGATTACCGGCAAACCTGTAGCAATTGCAAATACGAAAGGCAGATAAAGGCCGGATGCGCTGCTGATGGTCATAGGTATAAGCATTCCGAAATAGAGTACTCCGCTGTAAGGGCAGAAAGCAAGTGCAAATACCATCCCCAGAAGCAAAGCATTCCACCAGTTATTTTTTCGTTGGCCGGATTCCATGCGTTCGCCGATTTTACCCAAACCCGGGAATTTTATTTTTATTATGTCGAGCATTAAAATACCGACAATGATAAGCAACGGCCCAAGGAACTTCTCTCCATTGGATTGGAAGAATCTGGAAATGTGAAATTTACTTGCACCGAAATATAGTAAAACCCCGATACCGGTATAGCTGATAGCCCGGCCAAGGGTGTACCAGAGGCCATTGAAGAATATTCTTTTTTTATCCTCAATATCTTTGCTGATGAAGCCTATAGCCGTAATGTTGGTTGCAAGCGGACAGGGGCTTATTGCGGTCATTATTCCGAGAATGAAAGCTGAGAGAAACGGAAGATTGGTTCCGTCGAGCAGGTTTTGCAGGAACTCCATAAAGTTAATGTTTTGGTATAAGGATGTTTTTAGCTGACATGTTATGTTGATGTATAAAAGATTATTTAAGGTATTCAGAAACTTTAGCTTTCAGTAAGGCTATCAGTTTATCGTCCTTTTCTCCTGCATATTTAAACCCTTCGGCGGATAAATCAGATGTGGTTTCTTTTCCTTTGAAAATGCGGGTGATGTATAAGCCTCAGCCATAAGTCTGGTATTTTTCGGCAATTTTACTGTTGACTTTGTCATCCATATTCAGCACAAAAAGTTTGATAGTCCCATTGTTTAACTCTTCATTAAAGTAGGTATTGAGTGTTTTCCTTGTTGCTTCCTCCATAGCAGAGCAGGAAACGCAGCGTATTTTCACATGAAAGTAATAAACCAGCACTTTAGGGATATCCGCAGCAGGTTCACCGGTCGAAACAGTATTTTTTACCGGGGTATCAACTGTAGTGTTATTGTTATCGGCGATAGCGCTATTTATAAATGTTATGGAGGAATCTGCGGAAGCTTTGTTTTCGCGCTTAGGGCTCGATGAATTGCAGGAAGTAAAAAACAGCATAACAATAAATAACACTAGCGGAAAAGTGAGCGATTTATCTTTCATATTTATAGTATATGGAGTGTGGACAAAATTAGATACATTCTTATTCGTAGTTTCAGGTAATTACGAAATGATTGGACAAAAAAAATTACTTTATAAAATCGCCAAGTATAGTTTTGGCAATTTGCCAATTCGTTTTATTGATGCAGTATTTTATCATCGGAGGTTCAATATCTCCCTGAATAAGGCCAGCATATTTTAATTCTTTAAGATGCTGCGAGAGCGTTGAACGGGCAATTGGAATATCGTCAATCATTTCGCCACTGGTGCAACATGCATTTAACCCAACCAGCTTTTCGATGATATAAACCCGTGCAGGATGGCTCAAAGCCTTTGCAATGCGGGCAATTTGCTCCTGTTTTTCGGTAAACTTTGGTTTTGATGACATTGTTATTGTTTGTTTTTTACAATGATTTCTTTTAATTCATTCAATGAAGGAATTCTGCCAGCCAGCACAACTTTTTCATCGATTACCAGGCCTGGAGTCCGCATAATTCCGTAAGCCATAATCTTTTGTATGTCTTCCACTTTTGAAACGTTAGCGGATAAATCCATATCGGCTAATGCATTGATTACAGATTTTTCAAGGGCTTTACAATTGGAGCAGCCGGTTCCTAATATTTTAATTTTCATTGATTTTGTTTTAGTGTTGTTTTTATATTTCGCAAAATTACGAAATGTTTTTTAAAACAATTGTAAATCCTCAAAAAAGTCCAGGTTTAATTTTTCTTCGATTTCATCATACACAAACACTGTCCACTCATAGTTTCCTCAGGCGTGAGCATTTGAAGTCCATTTCATTCCCGGTCTACACTTCCGCCGGCAAGGTTAGCAACCAAAGTCAATAATTTGTCGTTTATCTTTTTGGAAATAAAACCGGAGGAATCAACTTCAACCCATGTGAATTACTTCAGGTCTTTCTCTATTTCAGCTTTAATCCCGGCAATGAATTTTTCAGCCTGATTGCGTGAATAACTGAAAGCAAAGTTTGTGAAATCGGAAGTGGTTTCTTTTTTGCCAACCATATAAGTGAGTAAAAGCTTGGATCCATCGGCTTCATACTTTTCAACAAGTTTCTGGTTCTTTTTGTCCTCAAGACTTAGAACCTGTAGGGTGATGGTGCCATTTTTCAACTGTTCGGCAAAGTAGGTATTGAGGGCTTTCTTTGTATTATCCTCAATTGAAATACAGGTGGGGCAACGATGTTCGGAATGGAAATAAATAATTTGCAATTTAGCTGCTTTCTGGCTGAAACCCGCTAAAACAGTCAACAGCATTACTGAAATAAGAAGTACTTTTTTCATTTTTTGAGGTTTGAAAGGTTTATAGAATGGGTTTTTCAGGAAATTGCTTTCTGCAATAACTCCTTGATTTCGCTTACAGATGGTACCCGTCCGTAAAACAATACTTTTTCGTCCAGAACAAGGGCTGGGGTGCGCATTACACCATATCCCATTATCTTAACAATATCTTCTTCTTTAATGACCGAGGCATTCAGATTAAGTTCTGTGACAGCTTCACCGGTAGCTTTTTCGAGATTTTTGCAATTAGTGCAACCGGTTCCAAGAATTTTGATTTCCATTGTTTTTTGAATTTGAAGATTTGAAAATTAGTCAATTTGAAAATTGGGCCTGTGAGTTAATTGTCAGATTTTTAAATTGATTTTATTTTTTGAGAAAGTTAGTAATCAAAATGTTCGCAACTTCCCAATTTTCCTTATTAATACAGTATTTAATTCGAGGAGGATTAATTTCGCCCTGGATTAGACCTGAAGTTTTCAACTCTTTAAGGTTTTGCGAAAGCGTGGAAAGTGCAATAGGAAATTCATCAGCGATATTGCCACTATAGCAACAACCGCGCTCCTAAAGAATTTCCAGTATTTTGATACGGGCAGGATTTTCCATCGCTTTAGCGAATCGGGCCAGTTTTACCTTGTCATCAGAATAAGGTATTTTCATAGTGCATTTAGTATTTCGCAAAAATACGAAATATAATGTCATATAAATCCACTTTTTTAAAAAAATCTTTTTCCTAATAATAATAGAGATCAGTTACTAATGCGAATCATGAGTTAAATCTGTTTCTAAATTTAAGCAAAGCCCTGAAAGGGCTTTGCTTAAATAACCTAGGGTACAACCTACGGTTCATAATGAAAGGAAAGGTCCAGCCCCGAAGGGGTTGAATTCAGCATAATTCTGTTCAACCACTTCGTGGCTATTTCACTCCAACCCTTGATTCGCATTACTATTTGATTAAAACCAAAAGGCTGCCCTCATCAGGCAGCCTTTCAAATTTCAATTCAAAAAAATAATGTTATTCTTTTACATAACTTTCAACAGGACCACATGTGCAAACAAGGTTCCGGTCGCCCCAAGCATCATCGATACGGGTAACGGCGGGCCAGTATTTGTCCTCTTTGGTACAAGGCATAGGGAAAGCTGCAGTTTCGCGTGTGTAAGGTAATGTCCAGATATCAGCGGTTACCATCGCCAAAGTATGTGGAGCGTGCTGAATTACGTTATCGTGTTTGTCGACACTTCCGCTTTCTATAGCTGCAATTTCCTTGCGGATACTTATCATAGCATCCACAAAACGGTCGAGTTCGCTTAGCGGTTCACTTTCGGTAGGCTCAACCATAAGGGTTCCTCCAACCGGGAAAGCCACCGTAGGAGCATGAAAACCATAGTCCATCAGGCGTTTTGCAATATCAATTGCAGCAACATCGGCTGTTTTCAGGTATTGATTACAGTCGAGTATCAGCTCATGGGCCACTCGTCCCTTACTTCCCGTATATAGAATTTTGTAATGATCTTCAAGCCGTGATTTGATATAATTGGCTGTAAGTATTGCATATTTAGTAGCTTCGGTAAGGCCGTTTCCTCCAAGTAATTTGATATAGGCATAGGATATCGGCAATACCAACGCACTGCCATAAGGTGCAGCTGCTACTGCCTGAATTGCCTTGCTTCCGCCGGTTTTTACGATCGGATGACCGGGAAGGAAAGGCACAAGATGTTCAGCTACTCCAATAGGGCCAACACCGGGACCACCTCCACCGTGAGGTATTGCAAAAGTCTTGTGAAGATTCAGGTGACAAACATCCGCTCCGATTGTTCCGGGATTAGTGAGGCCAACCTGTGCGTTCATATTGGCGCCATCCATATAAACCTGACCGCCATTTTCGTGGATGATCTGAACAATTTCCAGAATTGCTTCTTCAAAAACACCATGAGTTGAAGGATAGGTAACCATTAAGGCTGCAAGATTATCTTTATGCTTAACCGCTTTTTCGCGAAGGTCAATCATATCAATATTACCGTTTGGATCGGTTTTTATAACCACCACCTGCATGCCCGCCATAGCAGCGCTTGCAGGATTGGTGCCGTGAGCCGAAGCAGGTATGAGGCACACCTTACGATGTCCTTCGCCACGACTTGCGTGATAAGCTTCAATAACCAGCAATCCGGTATATTCTCCTGATGCGCCTGAGTTAGGTTGCATTGAAATTGCCTTGAAACCGGTAATTTCGCAAAGCGCTTTTTCCAGTTCGTTGATCAGAATGTTATATCCTTCGGTCTGATCAGCAGGTGCGAAAGGATGAATTGCTCCAAATTCGGGCCAGCTTAAAGGAATGAGTTCTGCAACAGCATTCAGCTTCATGGTACAAGATCCAAGCGGTATCATGCTGCGGTTGAGCGCCAGATCGCGGTTTTCGAGTTTCTTAAGGAAACGCATCATTTCCGTTTCCGAATGGTAGCTATTGAAAACCGGTTCAGTGAGATAATCCGACTGTCTGTCCATCGAAGGAGCAAAAGTCCGGATAAGGCTGCATTCGTCAGGATCGCATTTAAATTCGATAAACTGTTTTTTTGCTGCGGAAGCAAAAATATGAATAACGAGGTTTACGTCATCCAGTGATGTGGTTTCGTCGAGACTGATACCAATCTTATCTTTATCGATGTAATGGAAATTCACATGACTTTCAACTGCCAGTTTATGAAGGGTTGCTATTTTAACATCTTCAGGAATACTGATTAACAAAGTGTCGAAGAAATTGGCGTTCAGTTGCTTGTAACCATATTTCTGAATTTCGGTGGAAAGTACACCTGTAAGGATATTAATATGACGTGCAATTTCGCGAATGCCTTTTGGTCCGTGGTAGGCTGCATACATACCGGCCATGATAGCCAGAAGTGCCTGAGCAGTACAAATATTTGAAGTGGCGCGTTCGCGTTTAATATGCTGTTCGCGGGTTTGAAGAGCCATTCGGAGAGCCCGGTTTCCTTGAGCGTCAACCGAAACACCGATTATACGACCCGGAATAAACCGTTTATAATCCTCTTTTGTAGCGAAGTATGCTGCATGCGGTCCTCCAAAACCCATAGGAATTCCAAAACGCTGTGTTGATCCTACAACTACATCAGCTCCCCAATCTCCGGGAGGTGTGAGCATTGCGAGGCTAAGCAGATCGGCCGCTACGGCAATTGTAATTCCGTTTTCATGTGCTAGGTTTACAAGTTTACGATACTCATGAACCTCTCCATATTGATTTGGATATTGCAGCAAAACACCGAAAATATGAGGTGCCGGTTCAAAATCATTGCACGATTTTATTTCAATTTTTATTCCAAGGTGTTTAGCCCGGGTTTGAATTACTGCTATGGTTTGCGGATATGTGCTTTCGGAAACAATAAAAGTATCGGCGCCTGCTTTAACTGCTTCGCGTGAGCGGGCATTATAAAGCATAATCATGGCTTCGGCTGCTGCTGTAGCCTCATCCAGAAGAGATGCATTGGCAAGAGGCATTCCTGTGAGATCACAAACCATGGTCTGGAAAGTAAGTAAGGCTTCGAGGCGGCCTTGCGAAATTTCTGCCTGGTAAGGTGTGTACGAAGTGTACCAGCCCGGATTCTCGAAAATGTTCCTTAATATAACTCCCGGTGTTATGGTGTTATAATATCCCATCCCAATGTAGGATTTGAAAACCTTGTTTTTTGATGCAATCTCTTTTATGTGGTTCAGGTATTCGAATTCATTTAATCCGGCAGGAAGATTCATCGGTTTTGGCAGCCTGATAGATGAGGGAATAGTTTCGTCGATTAACTGCTCAAGCGAATCAACACCGATAGCTTTCAGCATGAATTCAGTTTCTTCCTTACGTGGACCGTTATGGCGATCAATAAAGTTATTGGTAATCATATTGTTATGAGTTTTTATACTGTTTTTGTTGATGTGGCAAAGGTAATAATCTTAACGTGATAGAATAAAAAAGTTAAGTTTTTGTTTGTTAATTCACATTTTTGTTAATAGTTAAAGGAAAATAGAAAATGATTGTCTTAAAATTCCAAATTATGCAATTGATTTATCAACATATAACCATTTTTATAGTGATTCTTTTGGACTAAGTTTTCATCTTAACACATTGCACACGAAGCTTTGAACCCAAGCCTTGAACCCTAAGCATTGAACGCGAAGCATTGAACCTTTGAACGCTAAGTATTGAACTTCCTGAACGCTAAGTATTGAACTTTCTGAACGCTAAGCATTGAACTTTCTGAACGCGAAGCATTGAACTACTTCACGATTTACCGGCTACCCCTTCGCCAATCGCATAAAAACCGTACTTTTGCAGCCGCAAAAGAAAAAAGAGAAAGATTTTTTATGACATTTAATAAGACAGCTTTTACCGGTGCAATGGCTATCTGTGTTGCCGCTACCTTATGGGGGCTCGACGGAGTAGTGCTTACGCCGCGTTTATATAGCCTCGACATAGGTCTGGTAGTATTTATTTTTCATGCTTTGCCCTTCCTGATCATGAATATTTTTATGTACAGGGAGTATCGTCATCTTAAAAATTTCACAAAGGAAGATGTACTCATGTTCTTCCTGCTTTCATTGCTGGGAGGAGCAGTTGGTACACTTGCCATAGTTAAGGCATTGTTTTTGGTAAATTTTAAAGCACTGACTATTGTCGTGCTTTTGCAGAAATTTCAGCCGATTTTTGCTATCACACTTGCAGCCTTATTGCTGGGAGAGAAGCTAAAACGAAATTTTCTGCTTTGGTCCGCACTGGCAATCACTGCAGGTTATTTCCTTACTTTTGGTTTAAGACTACCCGATTTCGAAACACATAGTAAGACGGCATTAGCCGCCGGTTTTTCACTATTGGCAGCCTTTGCTTTCGGGAGTTCAACTGTATTCAGTAAAAAGGTACTTCGAAAGTTCAGTTTCTTTACGGCAACATTTTACCGTTATGCTTTTACCAGTGTAATCATGCTGTTGTTTGTACTTTCCACCGGTGTATTTAAACATATTCCTGAAATTACCGGCACACAGTGGACTATATTCACCGTTATCGGAATTACCACCGGATCGGGAGCTATATTCCTCTACTATTTCGGACTTACACGGATTCGGGCCATGCTTGCCACCATTTGTGAATTGTGTTTCCCGGTTTCGGCTATATTTTTCGATTATTTTATAAATCACAGAGTACTTTCACCCGTGCAATGGGTTAGCGCTGCGGTATTGATTTTTGCAATACTTAAGCTTAGTTTGCAGAAAGAGTAGAAAAAATAGTTAAAAGTTAATGTTTCACGGTGTCTGAATCTGAATTGATGACTTTGAAGAAAAAATATTGAAAGTCATTAATCCAGTTCTTTCAAAATCCGTAATGATTCGGTGATGTGTTTTTCTATTCTGATCTGGGAGTTGAAAATATACCTTATAGTACTTTGCTTATCAACAATATAGGTTACTCGTCCAGGCAAAAGACCCAGCAGATCTCCGGGAACTCCAAATTCTTTCCTCAATAATCCATCTATATCACTCAAAAGTATAAAGGGCAGCTTATGATGATCTGCAAAACTTCCGTGCGAATCTTCGCTGTCGGAGCTGATTCCTATCACTTCGGCTCCCGCATCCTTAAAATCCTGGTAATGATCGCGAAAAGCACATGCCTGCTTTGTACAACCGGCGGTTTCATCTTTAGGATAGAAATAAATGACAAGTAATTTCTTTGATAATAAACTATTGATATTAAAGCTTTTACCATTCTGATCGGTAAGTGAGAATTGTGGGATTTTATCCCCGGTTTTTAGTGCCATGGCTTATAATTTTTCAGCAATTAAAAAAGCCACAATTTCGCTGTGAATTTGTGGCTTCAAGAAAATAGATATGTGTCTGTTAATCTGCAAAGTCTTTCAGGGTATCCATCAGTTTGCGTCGTGTAAAAAAGATTCGGCTTTTAACGGTACCTATCGAAATATTCAGATGATCGGCAATTTCTTTGTATTTGTATCCCTGATGGTGCATTTCAAAAGGCATGCGCTGATCAGCATCCAGTTTTGCAATACTTTTCTTAATCTCTTTTTCCGAAAATTTCGAATCAGGAGATGGGAAATCTGACCTCCGTGGAATGTTCAGATAAAATAAATCCTCGGTACTGTCAATTATGGTATTGGCTTTCTGATTGCGGCGATAGTTATTTATGAAAGTGTTTTTCATAATGGTATAGGTCCAGGCTTTCAGATTGGTATCTGCGGCAAATTTGTCACGGTTTGCAAGTGCCTTTAAGTATGTATCCTGAATAAGATCTTTCGCTTCTTCACGGTTCGAAGTAAGTAAGTTAGCATAATATTCAAGGTTCTGATAGAGACTTATCAACTTATGATCGAATTCGATTTGAGTCATGACGATGGATGTTTAATTATTATGATGCAAAGTTAAACACATTTATTTAGAATCAGTCTAAATTAAGTTAATAAATTGTTAATTTTTTGAAAATTTTTCTTTTAATTTTCTGAATAGTTATAATTCAGCTATTTATAGTGATTTAATAGTGTTACTAATTTACGGCAAAAAATTGAACAAAGGTTAATTCTCGTGTTAATAATATGTTATATTTTAGATGCGCTAATACAACATACAGGAAATGAGATGTTTAATAAAAACATGATTGAAGCTTGACTGAATGATAAATTAAAGCTGGTTCAGAAAATCAATGAAATCCTGTAATGTATTGAATGAAGTGAAATTTGCAGGCAGCGTAATAGACGTTTCGAACAGACAATTTCCGCCTATTAAAACTTTTTTATCGCCATATAGCTTCTCAAACTCATGTATCATTATAGCAAAAGTCTCTTCTGATAGATGAGATGTAAACGAAGTTACCAGATAATCGATTTTATGGATAGCAAAAATATCTTTTAGATTTACCAAAGGAACGTTTTGACCAAGGTAAATAACCTTATGTCCTTTTTTCCTGAGAAGGAAATGCAGATAAAGCAATGCAAGTTCATGATATTCATTTTCCGGCAGAAACAGGAGGAATGTTTTGTTCTGATTATTCAGTTCCTGCTGACCATCAATGGCTAAAATCAGCTTTTGCCTGATCAATTGTGAAATGAAATGTTCCTGCGCCGGATTAACAGTACCTATTTGCCATAGTATCCCTGTTCTTTCGAGGAACCTTAAAAGTAAATTTTCAAAGGTAAAATCGAACCCTTGTTTAATAATGGATGAAGAAATGATTTTGTCAAACCTTTGTTCATCTAATTCAATCATTGCCATAACAAGGTTGTCCACCAGGTGGTCATTGTCAAGGTACTGATTTGTTAATTCTAGAACTGCTTTCGTAATCTCCCCGGTAGTCATACCCTGTATATTCGAAATCTTGTAACCATATTTGTTAAGTATGGCCACATTCATAAGGTGACGGAGGTCCTCGTCGGAATAGAAGCGGATATTTGTTTGAGTTCGTGATGGTTCAACTATTCCATATCTTTTCTCCCAAATGCGTATAGTATGCGCTTTGATGCCCGTTATTTTTTCAAGATCTTTAATGGAATACTTTATCATTGATAACTGATGTTCATTTGTTGATATAGTAACATATACAACTTGTTTTTGTTTAATCTTTCCCAAAAAAGTTTGATATTTGATTGATATAAATAAGTAACTATTCAGCCTGGTTAATCAATTAGGGATGGATACTGGCCACAGATTACACAGATTACACGGAAAAATTTAAATGTCTTAGGACTTTTACTCTTATTAAAACTACTGCAAGCAGTTTTAAATCTGTGCAAATCCATGAAATCTCTGGCAAAATAGATTGTTTAAGGACTGAATAGTTACAATAACAAGAATAGAAGAAATATTTTGCATGAATAATTGCATAGGAATTATCAATCAGACCTTTTGAAATTAAATCGCTGTTTGAAAATGGCTTGTATGCCAGATCTATTTTAAAACTTCATCCGGCCATGGAACTGGTTTACCAGTCTTTATTTCGAGAGGCATCTGTGCATTCCAGGCTTTTAATTGTTTTGAGAGAATGGCAGCCATATCCCTGGCTTTTGCCGGAAACTGAGCGGATAAATCATTTTTTTCGCCAATATCATTTTTCAGGTTGTAGAGTTCTAGTTTATCATCTCTCATCAGGTAGAGCAGTTTCCAGTCTCCAATCCGAATGGCAGATACATAACATAATGCTTCGGTAGTATCATTAATCCATTTGTTCGGATAATGCCAGATTAATGCCCTTGTAGTGTCTGTATATTTTTGATTCCTGAGAATATTAACAAAACTCTTTCCATCAATGGTTTGCACTGTTTTATAGTCCTTTATGCCGGCCATTTCAAGAATGGCAGGATAGAAATCCTGTATCTGCAGATATTGATCCGAAACAGTACGAGGCTTTACCACGCCAGGCCATTTTACAAGCATAGGTTCGCGGATGCCTCCTTCATACAAAGAGCCTTTGCCTGCGCGTAAAGGTAAATTCTGGGTATGTTGTTTGCCTCCGCGATAAGCGGACAGACTAAGGCCTCCGTTATCGGACATAAAAATAATAATTGTATTTTTATCTATACCTTTCTTTTTTAAAAAGTTCATGATATCGCCTAGGCTCTTATCCATGCCTTCGATCAGCGTTGCATAATTTGCGTCTAAAGTATCCAGGCCTGCATCGAGGTATTTTTGCAGATATCGTTTGTCGCCCATTATAGGCACATGAACAGCATAATGCGCAAGGTTTAAAAAGAATGGCTGCTTGTTTGTTATGGGGAAATCCATCGCTTTTATGGCTTCCTGTGTCAACGCTTCTGTAAGAAATGTCTGCGAACCATAATATTCACTTAAATCAGGAACTGCGTTGGCAGTGGTTTTTCCGGGCATATTTCCATAATTGTCTGTTCCCAGGTAGCTTTGCGGGTGGCCGATTGCATTTCCGGATATATTGACTAAGAATCCCAGGTTGTAAGGGTTTGAACCCGGCGTTCCGGCAGGTCCCCAATGTGCTTTTCCAACATGGATGGTGAAATATCCGGCATCCTTTAATAACTGAGGCAAAGGGGTGGCATAAATGGTGTTGGGGATATTTTCTGCCTGGCTCAACCCGTTTATATTCCACAAAGGAGGGGAGAGCAGAGCATCACCTGCATCAGTGGGATCGTTAATCGTTCTGTTTGTCCAGTTAGTGACGCGATGATGAGCCGCATTCATTCCTGTTAGTAAA
>JBBRYZ010000029.1:0-33442 GCA_038237165.1 Bacteroidales bacterium
AATTAGTAAAACGGATCTGCAACCGGTAAGTGATTGTCATATTTACAATGCAGATAATTCAGTTTCAATCATCACCAACAATAAAGGAATTGCAGATCTTTCGAAATTCAAAAGCACTGATATCATTACCTTTTCGCATGTGTCATTTGTTCCCGTAGTGCTCGAAAGATCCTATTTTACAGCTGAAACAACTGATCTTTCACTTACCGTTGCTGTAATCAACCTGGATGAAATCGTGCTCTCAGCCAATAAAGTAGAAGAGAAATACCGCGATCTTCCTGTCAGGATTGATGTTATTCCTTCACGGTTAATACAGTTTGGAAATCCTCAAACATCGGCAGATCTATTGCAACAAAATGGAACTGTATATGTTCAGCAAAGTCAGTTGGGTGCAGGTAGCGCAGTGCTGAGAGGAATGGAAACCAACCGTGTACTAATGGTTATTGACGGTGTAAGGATGAACAATGCTATTTATCGCGCAGGCCATATTCAGAACGTTATTACCATTGACCCCAATATTTTAAGCCGTGTTGAAGTTGTACATGGCCCAGGCTCAGTGATTTATGGTAGTGATGCCATGGGTGGAGTATTGCATTTTTATACCAGGAATCCAGTTTTATCCACTTCCGGAAAAACCTATACTTCTGGAAATGCTCTGCTCAGGTATTCTTCTGCAGCAAATGAATTTTCACAAAGTTACAATATCAATGTCGGCGGAAAAAAAATAGCTGCATTGTTAGGGGTTAGTACCAAAAAAATCGGTGATTTACGCATTGGGAGTAAAAGCGACAGCAAATATGGCGACTGGGGAAAACGGCTGTATTACGCTGAGCGTATTGACGGAGTTGATGTTACAACCAAAAACGATAACCCATTAATCCAAAAGGGTTCAGGATATTCGCAGTATGATCTCCTGGGAAAGGTGTTGTACAAACCAACCGATAATTATACTACGACGTTAAATATGCAGTTCTCAAATTCAAGCAATGTTCCGAGGTATGATCGACTGACTGAAATGTCAGGGGTTAATATGAAATATGCTGAATGGTATTACGGGCCACAAACCCGCGGTTTGATATCTGCTAAAAACGAATGGTCAAAAGCCACGAAACTATATGAAAATGCGATTGTTACAGTTGCATATCAATATATAGGTGAAGACAGGATAAGCCGTGGCTTTGGAAAACCGAAAACAAAACACCAGGAAGAAACTGTAAATATCGTTTCGCTGAATGCTGATTTTATGAAGAAAATTTCCAGTAACAGCGAACTGCGTTATGGTGTTGAAGGTGTTCTGAACCTCGTAGGTTCAAAAGCCTATAACCAGAATCTCACAACCGGAGCAATTACACAGGATGCTGCAACCCGTTATCCCGATAGCGGTGATAATATGAAAAATCTTGCAGCTTATGCCTCCAATAACTGGGAAATCAACAAGAAACTGATTTTTTCACAGGGAATTCGATTCAATTACGTTTCGCTCGACGCCAAATACACACAGGCAATGATGGACCTGATAAAATTCCCGTTTAACGCAACAATGAAACAGGACAATACGGCCGTAAACGGAAGCCTCGGATTGGTTTATATGCCCGGCGAAGGATGGCGTTTTACTACAAACCTGTCAAGCGGTTTCAGGGCGCCCAATATCGACGATTTGACAAAACTGAACGACTCCAATAGCACCGATCAGCTTATTATAGTTCCAAATCCCGCGTTAAAACCTGAAAATGCATACAACGCCGAAATCACGTTAGGAAAGACCCTGGGAGAAAAGTTACAGGTTGAAGTAACTGGGTTTTATACTCTGCTTACCAATGCTTTTGTTACCCGGCAATTCCTGTATTCCGGACATGATTCTATTGTTTTTGATGGGAAACTCTCTGCTGTACAGGCGATGCAAAACATAGACAAAGCCTTTATTTACGGGTTCGAAGCCAATGTGTTAGCTCAACTCACCAAATCTCTTTCATTACGCAGTAGCCTTACCTATACTTACGGGCATGTGGAAGTTGAAAATACGCCGCTCGATCATATCCCACCCATGTTTGGAATAACTTCCTTAAAACTGGATCTGAGCAAGTTTGCAGGTGAGTTTTTTGTTCGTTACAATGCCTGGAAGCATATTAAAAATTACAGCCCCAGCGGGGAGGACAATGAAGCTTATGCAACTCCTGATGGTATGCCTGCTTGGTACACGCTGAATATTCGAGCCGGATATCAATTCAACAGGCATTTAAGCCTGCAGACTGGTTTGGAGAATATTCTTGATGTCCATTACCGGAATTTCGCCAGCGGCATCAGTGCGCCGGGGAGAAATGTGTATGTTACTCTGAGAGCTAATTTATAAACAACTAAAAGAAAAAAAAATAGCAGCCGGAACTTCAAATTACCGGCTGCTATTCGTTCCATTGTCAGACACCTTGCGGGTGTGCAGACACTTTTCACTATTCACTTTTCACTAAGCTTTTTCTCCTGTAAACTGATCTTCTTTGTTCTTAAACAGTACGTTAAAAGTGGTCAGGCTGCCGTAAATGCGTGTTATATACTGCTCGAGGTCAACCTTTTCTTCATCGGTAAGGTTGCTGCCATTGATGCGCTGCTCCATTACCCGCACTCTGTCGCGGATCATAACGATTTTATGAAAAAACGTTTCGATCGGGATTTCTTTTTCTTTCAGCGTTTTATCGCCCGGGTAAAGAACCATTTTACCTCCAGTCCATTTTTGACCTAATGGAACCGTTTCCTGTATATCGCTGAAACGACGCAACACCCGGGTTAGACTCTTTTCCATTTTCTCATAAGTAGCTAAATCCGAAGGTGTTTCAACGGCTTCAATAATTTCAAGGCCTTCATAATCGCGCATGATTTGCCGTACACCATTCTCAATAAAACCGATTTCCCAGGCATCAGAACGTATCTGAACAACAACACCTTTTCCAAACTGAGGGTGTTTTACACGGGAACCTACTCCCAAAAGAATTTCTGACATAACTGTATATTTAATTCGTTCTTTATGCAAAAATAGGATTTTCTGCTAAGTATCACTGACAGTGATGAAATTTTGTGATTAATGCCACACAAGGGTTAAATTGTTCTCTATATTTCCGCAAAGCCCTGAAAGGGCTTCACTTAAATATCCGCCTTAGGCGGAGTAACCCACGGTTGACAATGGCAAGTTAGCGTCAGACCTGAAGGGGTTGAATTATGCATAATTCTGTTCAACCACTTCGTGGCTGATCCCGCCAGATTGATCAACCCTTGATTCGCATGATTAATCTTTTTCGGGAAGATCAAAGTAGATTAACAAAATTAAACTTTTAGATACTCTGTTTGTTTAATTCAGGTTAAATCGATAAAATCATGAAAAAGATAGCAATTCTTGGAACAGGAATGGTCGGTGATTCAATCGGAACGAAGTTGGTATCACTGGGATATAAAGTAAAAATGGGATCGCGTACGGCAGACAACGAAAAAGCGGTAGCGTGGAGTAACCGCAACGGGGCACTTTCGTCGCACGGAACATTTGCTGATGCGGCGGCATCTGGCGACATTATTTTCAACTGTACTTCAGGACATGCTTCTCTTGAAGCGCTACAACTGGCCGGACGCGAAAACCTGCAGGGAAAAATCCTGGTTGATGTCGCCAATCCTCTCGATTTCTCGAAAGGAATGCCACCTTCACTCAGCATTTGCAATACCGATTCGCTGGCCGAAACCATTCAGCGTCAGTTTATGGATGTTAAGGTTGTTAAAGCTCTGAATACTTTGAATTGCCAGTTGATGGTTGATCCCGGTTTATTGAAGGTTCCGGGCAACATATTCATCTGTGGAAACGACAACGCCGCAAAAGCTGAAGTTGAGAGCTTATTGCGTACATTCGGCTGGGAAAAAATTATTGATTTGGGGGATATTACAGCCGCCCGTGGAACTGAGCAGCTGCTTCCGATCTGGATAAGACTGATGGGCAAACTAGGTACTTCGATGTTTAATTTCAGTATAGTATCCTGAAAAACAGTGTTTTACTTTCGGATTAAATTTCGATGTATTTCTAGAACCTGCGGAATCACCAGCTCAATTTCATCATTCACTATAATATGATGAGCCAGTTTGAGTTTACTGTCTTGCGGCCATTGGTTCCGCATACGATCAAGTACCATT
This sequence comes from Bacteroidales bacterium, assembly GCA_038237165.1. Lineage (GTDB taxonomy): Bacteria > Bacteroidota > Bacteroidia > Bacteroidales > UBA4417 > UBA4417. The sequence continues at coordinate 4,162 of JBBRYZ010000029.1, forward strand.
TCGCGGCTTGCATTATCCCTGGCCATCACACGTAAAATACAGAGTTCTTCCGGTGCGGCTACGAGTATATTCTCATCGAAAAGCTTGTCGAATCCACTTTCGTATAAAATAGCTGCTTCATGCAAAATATATTCACTTTCCCTGTGTTCGGTGCACCATTCAATGAAGTCAGCTTCTACTAATGGATGGATAAGCTGATTAAGCAATGCAAGTTTTTCTTTATCGTTAAATACTATGGCTGCAAGGACTTTACGATCAACCTGATGCTGCGAATTAAGAACTTGGGTCCCGAATAAAAAAGCGACTTTTTCAATTACATGATCGGTTTCCATCAGAATACGAGCTTGTATATCAGCATGATACACAGAAATTCCCAGCACTTCAAAAATTCTGGCAATGGTTGATTTTCCAGTTCCTATATTTCCGGTAAGCCCTATACGCTTCATTTCGCAATAATAATATATTCGACTTCAGCAGGCTGAATTTTCAGAATCTTTACCTTTTCAGGAATACGAACCAAGGTAACTTTCAATTTTTTTTCTTTTATAAGCGAAGGCTGGTATTGTACTTCCGCAGAAAAACCGGAAGCTTCGATACGCGGATAAACAGATAAGGGAACCCTGCATGTAATTTCCACTTTATCTGGAAATATTTTTACATTCTCACCGTTTCCTGCGATTGAAACAGGAATAGTATAGGCTGCTTCGGTAACCTTTTCGATGTTTATCTTAATAGTAACCGAATCGGATGAATATTTCAATAAACTGGCCTGGCTCCCTTTAAATAAAGCAACTTTAACCCTGACGCTGCTATCGAGTTGCGAAAGGTTCAGTTTCTGTGTTTTAACAAAAGTTATAGTATCAATAATGCTTTTAATGCTCGAAACAGTTATCACCTCAGGTCTTAAATTTATACTATCCGTTATATCATACTGCCCGTTTAAAGAGTATGAGATATCAAGTTTCACCGGGACTTGTTTACGGAATATTTCCGAAAACCGAAAAAACAGTGTATCCGGTTTAATAAATGTTATCTCTTTATCAAAACGGATCTGGTTTCCCAGTTGTTCCATGAGCCTGGCAGATGGTAGATAAGCTGAATATCCATCTGTAGTGGAACGTATTTTTAAGGTTGAAAGGTCGATTGTGAGTGTTCGCAGAGCGCGCGCATATTTAGCCGCAAGCAATTCAAATCCCTGGGCTTTCATCTCCACGCTGATTATACTCTCACCACTGTTTGTCAGGATCAGATCCCTGGGAGCATTGATAAAAGTAACATGATACCTTATTTCGTCGGTATAATCCTTCATCAGTTCGATAAACAACCACATGAGGATACTTATCGCAAGACAGACCAGAAAAACTATCAATCTGGGATGAGATCGGTGTTCTTTCCGGCCTGTTTCGGTTGGCTTCGTAATAGGTTCAAACTGGCTATCAACTGCCATAATACTGTAATAATTTGAGTTTTGAAGTAAGATTGTAAATATTCTCTTGATAGCTATTGTGTCCATCAGTCTCCCCTTTACCCATTCTCCCCTTCGCCCCTTCTATCAAACATTAACAGCAATCTTCTTCAACTATTTGGCGGGTTCGCCGGTAAGCTGATCCTGTGTATCAGCAGCAACAGCTGATTTTTCAAGTTTAAGTTTTATACCACCCTCAACTTCAATGGTGCAGGTAGTTTCCTGTAATTCAACTATCCGGCCATGAATACCACCGATTGTGATAATCTTCTGTCCTTTCGAGAGGCCTTCTCTGAATTTTTTCTGATCTTTCTGCCTCTTAACCTGAGGACGGATAAAGAAGAAATAGAAAACGACAAAGATAAGTACAAGAAAAATGAGTGAGCTGGCCATACTGCCGCCACCAGTGCCGCCTCCGGCCTGAGGAGTCATAAGTAAAATGTTAAGTAAATTCATTTGATTTGATTTTTTACGTGATTGATTAATACTAATTTGAACAATGAACTATTTTTATTTCTCTTCAGTCACAAGTACCTGCGATACAATCCGGAGCGAAGTAGTAGCAGGGTGAGCATTCGAATTTACAATGATTGTTTTTGGCTGAAATCCTTGCTTTCCCTCGCTGTCGAAACTGACGTCAATTGCTGCGCCATCACCAGGTTTTACAGGCGTTTTAGGGTAGGATGAAACTGTACATCCACAAGTTGTGTTTACATTAGATATGATGAGAGGTGCGTTTCCTGTATTTTTAAATTTAAAAGCATAGGTTACCTTTTCGCCTTCATTAATTTTACCAAAGTTGTGGTTAACCTCTTCAAAAGTAATTACAGAAAAGGCATCCTTGGGATAGATTTCTCCTACTGTAATTGAATCACTTTTACCCTGAATATTAGTACTGCCATGCGAACTGCATGAAATACACAGCACAGAAACAGTTACCAGGCTAAGAAGTGAAATGAGGTGTTTTTTCATCCGGATGTCTTTAAATAAAGTGCAAAAGTAACAATTAGCAGTCTTATGACCACTATATATTCGAAATATCACGAATAATGAACACCAGATAGTCTCCTAGATATGAAAATCCGGCTTTGGCATATAAACTAAGCGCCCTTGCATTGTCTTTATGAACTTCAAGTTTTATCTGCATTCCGTAGGTTTTAGCCAGTTTTAAAGATTCCCCGAGCAACGCATTTGCCAATTGTTGCCCCTGGTAATCTGTATGAATTCCAAAATGATGCAGATAGGTACGTCTTCCGTCAACGGTAAGCCATGAAGTGCCGATAATTTTATTCGAATCATTCTCCATCAAGAGCAGAAGCTGCCCACCCATTTGTATAGTTCTGTTAATAACCTGTTTATCATCACCGCGGTGTGCGCCGCCTAAACCAAGCATTTCCCACAAACGGACAATTTCCGGGAAATCGCTGTCAGAATAATTGCGGATGAAACAATTGGGATGCATGGAAGAAATTCAGGGTTAAAGAGTTAAAGGGTTTCAGGTCGCTGAGCGTAGTCGAAGCGCAGAGTTTCAAAATGCCTTTGACAATCTATCTTTCAGTGTCAGACACCCTGCGGGTGTACAGACACTATTCACTTTTCATTGCTATTTCTGATCAGACGCGAGGCATCGCGTCTCTACTACCTCTTATCTATTCACTTTTCACTATTCCATCAAGCCCCTGCCCGATTTCTTAATGATTCCCTGTTCTAAATAATCGACGATCAGTTTATCTAGTACACCGTTAATAAATATCTTGCTTTTGGGTGAACTGTATTCTTTCGACAATTCAATATACTCATTCAGAGTAACTTTTATCGGAATAGATGGGAATTCAATCAGTTCGGTGATAGCCATTTTGATAAGGATTGTATCCATAATGGCAATTCGTTCAAGGTCCCAGTTGGAAGCGCGCTCACTTATCACCTTATTTAAATCATTGCTGTTTATCAACGTTTTGCGATACAGATGTTTAACAAATTGCATATCCTCGCTTCCATCGCTGTTATTTTCATCTTTCAATAAGGTAGGAAGGCTGGTATACTCATCGGCTGATTCTTTGTATCCTTTGATTGTTTTATCAACCATCATCACCGCCGTATCGAAGTCTTCTGTCCAGTATATATTCCTCTCATCAAAATAACTTCTCAGGTGATCCGATTCGGAAAACAGCCGAAGGATTACCAGCTCAACAACCTGTTTTTCATTAGCATAGCTCACCGAAGGTTTGTTCATGTACGAAATATAACCCTCTTCTTCCCGCATCAGGTTGTAAAACTTCCTGATCATTTCCTCCTCATCTACCCAGTTTATTTTGTAAGCGGCATTTCGCCTCAGGTATTCGCGGTTGTTTTCGATTTGTTGAATGAAACGGTTTTGAACGAAACGCAGGTTTGGGTTCAGGTCTTCCGGGGTTGGAAGCTGTTTGAGTCGGTTTTCTTCAATCCGCCTTCGGGCGAAATCAGAAAGCTCTATTATCAGCGAAAGCTGATAAATAAAAAGTTCGTAGAGTTTATCGAGACTGACTATCAGTTGTTTTTCGCCGGCACTTATACTTTCAGGTCCTTCCTGTTGAAAAGCATAAATAGCCTGCATTACTTTAATTCGAAGAAACCTTCTGCTGAGCATAAAATGTAAATGAACCTTTAATGAATAAGGCCGCAAAGGTAAGAAATTTGGCGAAACCAGCCACTGAAATTTATAAAATATTAGATTCAGACTAACACAATTTACGGTTTAAGGAATAGATAAAACCAACAATCACAAGGCTCTCATCAACTAATTCCTTTAAATTACTAATATTTTGAAATCTGTTTGTCAGGATTCGCGTTGGGAAATATCATTTTATCCGATTTCAAATCTGAATTCCGGTGAAAAACATTTTCATTTCTTAAGCATGTATTCCCAAGTGCCTATTTCAGTTGTATCTTCAATTTAATTAATTATTTTTGTTAAAAAAGTGAGCCTGTTGCAGAATGAAATATTATTTCTACATTTGCGTTAAAGAAGGATTAGTTATTTAACCAGTAATTTGATCAAAAAATGGAAGAGTTTGATTATTTGGACACAAGAGAGGATGTATTCTCGAGAGCGGTGAAAGCTGGAAAACGCACCTATTTTTTTGATGTTAAGAGTACGCGCGACAAGGAGCTATATATTACTGTTACCGAAAGCAAAAAACGGTTCGATAATGCCCTTGCCAAATTTGTTTACGACAAGCATAAGATATTTCTGTATCAGGAGGACTTTGAAAAATTCATGCACGGACTCCAGGATGCATATTCATTTATCGAAACCGGAAAGGAACCACCGGAAAGAGTGTATAAAGAAGTAAGAAGATTGCTTACCGACATTGATCCTGTAAGCACTGGCAGCGAAACAACTGAATAAATTTCAGTATAATTCTATCCCTTTATTTCTGCCTTTACAACCCAAACTGTAAAAGGCAATTCCAATACTTTCTACTCTAAAAACTTATTAACACCGGGTCAAAATGGCTTTAGCTTTTTTGTACCTTTGCGAGCTGTTTCATCCCTGCATTTGGAAAGATAAAACCTGGATATTTACTTACAAATCATTGGATTTAACCATATTACTACATAAATAATACCTTCACGAATGGGAAAAATTATCTCCATAGCTAACCAGAAAGGCGGAGTCGGCAAAACTACTACTGCCATTAACCTGGGTGCAGCCCTGGCTGTATTGGAGTTCAAAACATTACTTATTGATGCCGATCCTCAGGCAAATGCCACTTCGGGAGTCGGTTTTGATCCTAAAAAGATCAAAACAAGCATTTACGAATGCATCATCGAAGAAGTTCAGGCAAAAGATATTATACTGAGTACCGATACGCCAAATCTGTTTCTGTTGCCTGCCCATATCGACCTGGTGGGCGCCGAAATAGAAATGATAAACCTTCCCGACCGTGAAATCATGATGCGTAAAGTTGTGGAGAAACTTCGCGATGAATATGATTTCATTCTTATCGATTGCTCGCCATCGCTTGGATTGGTTACCGTTAACTCACTTGTAGCTTCCGATTCTGTGATCATTCCTGTACAATGCGAATATTTTGCACTCGAAGGACTTGGTAAATTACTTAATACCATTAAAATAGTACAGTCGAGGCTAAACCGGAAACTGGATTTCGAAGGCATACTACTGACGATGTACGACGGACGCCTGCGACTCTCGAATCAGGTGGTTGAAGAGGTTAAGACTCATTTCCAGGATATGGTTTTCAATACAATAATTGCCCGAAATACCCGTTTGGCAGAAGCGCCCAGTTTCGGGCAAACCGTACTTATGCACGATGCCGGAAGCACAGGTTCACTAAATTATCTTAACCTGGCCCGCGAAGTGTTGCAGAAAAATCATATGACCACTCTTACTCAGGATCAAAAAGAAATAAAGGTTCAGGAATAATGGCAATTCAGAAAAAGACAGGATTAGGACGCGGATTGAGTGCAATACTCGAAAGCCCTGAAACAGATATTACTTCGAAAGACATTTCGGGTAATTATGTGGCTGGAGCCATTGCAAACCTTCCCATCACCAAAATTGAGACCAACCCTTTTCAACCCAGAGAAGATTTTGACGAATCTGCTTTAGCTGAACTTTCACAATCTATTCTCGAACAAGGTATTATTCAGCCGCTTACAGTCCGGAAGATGGGATACGACAAGTATCAGCTTATTTCGGGCGAACGAAGGTTCAGGGCAGCAAAGCTTGCCGGAATCCTAACATTACCTTGTTACATCCGTGTTGCAAATGATGAACAGATGCTCGAGTGGGCACTGATAGAAAACATACAGCGTGAAAATCTGAATGCCATCGAAATTGCCATCAGCTATAACAGGCTGGTTGAAGAGTGTAGCCTTACTCAGGATGAACTTAGTAAACGTGTTGGCAAAAACAGAACGACTGTTACCAATTACATGCGATTGCTCCGTTTGCCGGCCGAAGTGCAGGCAGCATTAAGAGATGGATCAATCAGCATGGGTCATGCGCGTTCCCTGATAAATGTGGAAGATGAGCTAAAACAATTGTTGATCACACGCAAAATAATTAAAGAGGGATTATCGGTACGCGAAACGGAGAAACTGGTTCGCCAGCTCGACAAGGTTGTTTCTCCTGCGAATAAACCTGCCAAGATTGCTCTTCCTTTAAAATATGAAGTGATGAAAGATTCTCTTCAGGAACGTTTGAACCGGAAAATTGAACTTAACCGCAATCCAAAAGGAAAAGGTAATATTGTTATTCCTTTTGTTTCGGACGAGGATCTGCAGGCAATTATTTCAAAGTTAGGAATTGAATAGCTACTGTGATAAACACTATCGAATACAAGTATAAACCACAGGAACAAAGTCTGCCGAATTCCTTATCCAAAAAGGTTCGCGGACTTTGTTTCATTTTTACGATTTTGCTGATTTTGGCAAATTCTGCTCAAAATAAGGCAAATGCACAGGATACTATTGCAGTTGTACAAAAAGTTGCTCCGGCAGATACAGCTAAAATCCATTCGTCACGTAAAGCATTGATTTTTGCACTAGTGTTGCCTGGTTCAGGTCAGATTTATAACCGCAAATACTGGAAAGTTCCTATTGTTTATGCCGGCTTCGGGACCTGTATCTATTTTATAGCCAGCAATACCAAAACATACAGGGAACTTAGTGCAGCTTATGAGTGGGCAGTAGTTACCACACAAACTAACTATCCACCCTACCCTGCTAATATCTTTAGGCCTTTACCATCACCTCCAAACATTTGGGCAACAAAAGGTTATACTTCGGATCAGCTGAAACAAGGACGCGAAGTATACCGCCGTTATCTTGAAATGTCATATATATTTACCGGTGTATGGTATATTCTTACTGTTGTAGATGCAGTTGTAGATGCACAGTTTTTCGACTATAACATTAACGATGATCTTACGCTCAATATACAACCATGGATTCCGGCACTTGGCATGAGCACACCTAAAAGTATGGCTGGCGGAATAAGTTTTAATTTAAGATTCTAAAAAAACACTGTTTCCCGCTAAATAAGAAATTTGTAAAATTATTAAATCTGACTGCGAATCAATAAAATTCATTTTCATTCAAAACCATCCTTAAATCAAATATGAAAATAGCACTTCTTGGATATGGTAAAATGGGACGCGAGGTTGAAAAAATCGCGTTGGATCAAGGACACCAGATCGGAGTCACTTTCGATAATGAAAATGACTGGAAAGAAAAATATGCAAAACTCAGTGAATGTGATGTTGCCATTGAATTTTCGATGCCTTCAATTGTGGTCGGAAATATTCTGAAATGCTTCGAAGCGGGAATACCGGTCGTGGTTGGAACCACAGGATGGTACGATCAGTTTCAGCAAATTTCGGACAAATGCAAAAGCGCTGACGGCACCTTATTTTATGCAACAAATTTCAGCATCGGTGTAAATATCTTCTCGGTTATTAACCGTAGACTTGCTTCATTGCTCAATGAATATCCAATGTATTTGCCTTCGATGGTCGAAATTCATCACACACAAAAGCTTGATGCGCCGAGTGGTACAGCAATATCGCTGGCAAATGATATCATTTCTGAAACCCCCCGGTTTACAAAATTCACTTCCGCTGATCCCGAACCTGGAGAAATACCGGTTCAATCCATACGCGAAGGAAATGTGCCTGGTACCCATTCAATCACCTGGAAATCAGACATCGATCAGATTACAATTACCCATGAAGCCTTCAACAGGCGGGGACTTGCACGTGGAGCTATTATGGCTGCCTCGTGGGTATCTGGCAGAAAAGGAATTTTCACCATGAACGACATGCTGCATCTTTAAACCAATCAATATGCATATCTATTGAACTGGTTTTTAACACATTTTAACGTTGCCACAGAATAAACCATGTAACTTTTGGCAGACATTTGCGCCAAACATGAGTTGTTCATTTAAAAACTTAATACCTCTCCGATTTTTAGAAAAGTCTAATTTCAATTTACAGACCTAATCCTCTTTAACTTTTACCTAAAAGATACCCTACCATGGATCTGATGACAATTTTATTGCTTATCCTCCTCCTTTTTCCGATGCTTAATTATTGGATATTCGAAGATGCCGGAGTCGGCGGATACAAAGCGCTCATCCCTTTTTATAATTATTATATCTGGCTACAAGTGATGGGGAAACCCTGGTGGTGGCTTTTGATGATGCTAATCCCGTTCATCAATTTCTTTATCATCATGCTTATGATTGTGCAAACTGCTTTAAGTTATGGCAAGTACAAGCTGGGCGATCAGGCGCTTGCCGTGCTGTTTCCATACGCTTACCTTCCGTACCTGGGTCTCTCGGCCAAAGAACATTATATTAAACCGGTGGACAGGATAAGAGTGAAAAAATCGCAGGTTCGTGAGTGGACGGATGCCATTATATTTGCTGTAGTTGCCGCTTCCATCATCCGGATCTTCATGATCGAAGCATATACCATTCCTACTTCATCAATGGAAAAATCATTGCTTGTGGGCGATTTTCTTTTTGTAAGCAAGATGAGCTACGGCCCAAAACTGCCCAATACTCCGCTTGCATTCCCGTTTGTTCATCATACCATGCCTTTAACACAGTTTACCAAATCGTACGTTGAATGGATTAAATGGCCTTATTACCGATTCCCTGGTACAACTACGATTAAACATGGCGATGTGGTCGTTTTCAATTATCCTGATGGTGATACTGTGGCACTAAAACAACAGAATTCAAGTTATTATTACCTTGTGCGTCATATGGGGCGCGAAAGAGTTTGGAACGATAAATTTAACTTCGGGGATATTGTTGCCCGGCCGGTTGATAAACGCGAAAACTATATTAAACGCTGTATTGGCCTACCCGGTGATACAATTCAGATAATCGACGAAGTAGTGCATATTAATGGAAAAGCACTTGATTTCCCTAAACTTTCACAATTTACCTACGAGGTAAAAACGGATGGAAATCCTATTAACAGGCGCACCATCAGCAAACTTGATATTACTGAAGAAATACGGATGAATGAAGCCGGTAACCAGGAAATTACCTTAACTCAGGAATCAGTAGCCAAACTTAAAGAATTACCTAACGTACTGTCAGTTACCAAGATTATACAACCCAAAGGGTATTGGCTGCCGGATATTTTTCCTTACGATTCTACCTATGCATGGAATGTGGATAATTTCGGTCCCTTGTATATTCCCAAAGCAGGAGCAACTGTTAAACTTACGCTGGCGAATCTTCCGTTATACACACGTATCATCAATGCTTATGAGCTGAATTCGCTGTCGGTTAAAGATGGAAAGATATTTATAAACGGCAAGGAGTCAACTTCATATACCTTTAAAATGGATTATTACTGGATGATGGGCGACAACCGTCATAATTCGGCAGATAGTCGTTTCTGGGGATTTGTACCTATTGACCATATTGTGGGAAAAGCGGTATTTGTTTGGCTTTCGCTCGATAATAATAAATCGCTGTTTGGTGGTAAAATCAGATGGAACAAATTAATGCGGTCGGTACATTGATCTTAGCAAAAGCTCAACCGATAAAAGTTTTTTTTATACTTATTGCAGACTAACTACTTTTAACTTCAGGCAGATCTTTTTCAGTGATTGGAAAAGATCTGCTTGTTTTCTATTAAAATGACAGCCCATACTTTGCCAAAAATTTTATATTTTTGCACAAATGCTTGCACCGGATAAAAATCATTCCGCGATGGCACAAAACAACTACCGATATACCTGATATACCATAATGCCCCGAAACACTTCAAATTCACTTCCTCAAAATACGTTTCAGGATGAGCCTGTTAACTCACCTCCTGAAATAAAAGAGAAGAAAAAGGCCAAACCTTCGAAAGCAAAGCAGGAAGAAAACCTGAATCCTCAGAATTCACGCCTTGAAAAACTCTCTCAGGTTGTTGGTGTCTTTTCTTTACTGACCGCATTTTTTCTTTTCGTAGCTATTGTCTCCTTTCTTATCAACTGGTTTTCAGGCGATTCGGATGATATTTTCTCCGGAGTAGGCTTTTCCCGCATTTTTTCAGATAAAACACTGGAAGCCAATAACCTCGGTGGCCGTTTAGGGGCGGCTTGTTCCAATCTGCTTGTTAAACAGGGATTCGGAATAGGAACTTTATTTATTCCAATCTGGTTGTTTGTTCTTGGTGTCCGACTTACTTTGAAACACAAGATTATTTCTCTCGGATCCAGTCTTGGATTCATACTTTTAGCCATGGCATGGCTTTCGGTAACCCTGGGCTTTGTATTCCGCAATTCTGCATTGTCAATTCTGGGAGGGATTTCAGGATATGAGTCATCACTTTACCTCGAAGGTCTTATGGGCAAGATGGGTCTGATGCTTCTGCTGGTTTTCATATTTGTTGCATTCCTTGTTATTGTTTATAATTTTTCGCTTCAACAGGCAAAAGGCTGGATTGAAAAGCGTAAAAAAGGAGCAGCAGGCTCATCTGAAGAAGATCTTGCCAATCAGAATCCTGAATTTACCATTAATGCCAGGAACGCTGCACAGGATGTTCCTGTTGACAAATACAATACTGTTGAATTTGCAGTTGCTGATTTCGAAAGACCAATAGCTCCTGGTAAGGAAACAACAACTCAGCAAAAAGCTAATGGCAATGAACAGGCTACGAATACACAGTTCGAACCTGTATCGTTTCCCAAACCTAAACCTCAGGCCAATACACAGATTGAATTTACTGTGGAAACACCACAACAAAAGGCTCCGGAAACCGACAACAATGGCTTTACCGACGTAAAACCTATACAGCCAACAGTTATCCCTGTAAAATTGACCCCGGAGAATCCAGAAAAAGCCGATGTTGATCATTTTACGATGGACACAGCCTATGATCCGCACCTTGACCTGGCAACATTTGTGCTTCCGGGCGTAGATTTACTGGATGATTATGGCGTTGGTACGATAAGTGTAACAAAAGATGAACTGGAAGCCAATAAGAACCGTATTGTTTCAACACTGGGGAATTATGGAATACAGATTGACAAGATCAAAGCTACCATCGGCCCTACGGTTACGCTTTACGAAATAATTCCTGCTCCCGGGGTTCGTATTTCGAAAATCAAAAACCTGGAAGACGACATCGCACTGAGTCTTTCGGCGCTTGGCATCCGTATTATTGCTCCAATTCCCGGCAAAGGAACTATAGGTATTGAAGTTCCAAATCAGAATCCTGCCATTGTAGGCATGAAAGCGCTGATCGCTTCCGAAAAATTTAAGAACAACCATTACGATCTTCCTTTTGCCATCGGTAAATCAATCTCGAATGAGGAATTTGTTGCCGACCTTACCAAAATGCCTCATATTCTGATGGCTGGCGCTACCGGTCAGGGTAAATCGGTCGGACTGAATGCTATTATCACTTCACTTTTATACAAAAAGCATCCGTCGGAGCTCAAATTCGTGATGGTTGACCCTAAAAAAGTCGAGTTGACCTTATTCTCAAAAATCGAAAGGCATTACCTCGCAAAACTTCCCGATTCGGAAGAAGCTATCATTACAGATACCCGTAAAGTAGTGCGTACGCTGAATTCGCTCAATATTGAGATGGATAGCCGTTACGATCTGCTGAAGGATGCCCAGGTGAGGAATATTAAGGAATACAACACAAAGTTTATTGCCCGTAAACTAAATCCGTTGAACGGACATAGATTTATGCCATACATTGTGGTGGTGATTGATGAGTTTGCCGACCTTATTCTTACTGCAGGAAAAGAAGTTGAACATCCTATTACCCGGCTTGCGCAGCTTGCCCGCGCTATCGGGATTCACTTGATTATTGCCACCCAACGTCCGAGTGTAAACATAATTACAGGAACCATAAAAGCAAATTTCCCGGCACGTGTCGCTTTCAGGGTTATTTCGAAAATCGACTCACGCACCATTCTTGATACCGGTGGCGCTGATCAGTTGATTGGACGCGGTGACCTTTTAATGTCGCAGGGCGGCGATATGATCCGCTTGCAGTGCGCTTTTATCGATCTGCATGAAGTAGAGCGCGTTACCGAATTTATAGGCTCGCAACGCGGATATCCCACAGCTTACGCCCTGCCTGAATTTAACGAAGACGAAACCGAGATGCAACAGGAACTAGATCCCGGCGAACGTGATGAACTTTTCGAAGATGCGGCTTTCCTTATCGTTTCGACACAACAAGGCTCAACCTCGCTCCTGCAACGAAAGCTGAAGCTTGGATACAACCGCGCCGGTCGAATTATCGACCAGCTTGAGTCGGCCGGAATTGTCGGTCCGTTCGAAGGGAGCAAGGCCCGCGAAGTTAAAGTTGCTACAGAGTTCGCTTTGGAACAGTTTTTGAAAGATCTCAATAGTAGAAACAAACCCGAAGAATACTGAAATAAATAAATTGATATGAAAAAACTACTTTTGATAACGCTTGTGGCGGGACTTGCCATTTCAGCATTTGCTCAGAATGATAAAAAAGCATCAGCCATTCTCGATGAAGTATCGGTTAAAACCAAGGCATACAAAACGATAAAGATCGATTTCACGTATGCAATGGACAATGCTAAAGAAAAAATTCATGATAAGTTTAAAGGAACATTAATCTCAAAAGGTGATAAGTACAAACTCACCGCCGCCGGACAGGATGTAATCAGCGATGGAAAAACGGTTTGGACTTACCTGAAAGATTCCAAAGAAGTTCAGATTAATAATGTGGGCGAAGATGACGATTCCTTTACGCCAACGAAATTATTAAGCGGTTACAGCAAAGATTTTAAATCAAAATTTATTGCAGAAAAAGGCAATGACCAGATTATTGAACTTTACCCGCTGAAGAAAGGGAAAAACTTCACCAAAGTGCAGCTTACCATTGATAAGGCTAAGAAGCAAATCAGTAAGTTTATTATTTTCGACAGAAGCGGAAGTACTTTTTCGTACATCATCGATAAATTTGTTACTGATCAGGCAATTGCTGACGCAGTTTTCACTTTCAACAAAGCGGAACATCCTGGAGTTGAGATGAATGATATGAGGTGATATCGGATCTCTGGAAAATTTTAACTTTTAAAGCAACTTTAAAATCATTATCTTTGTGTTAAAATGATCATATAAATGATTGATGTACAAAAGCAGATAGAGTATTGGAAAGCAGGAGCATTTGATGATTTTGAGTCTGCAACGGTACTGATTGATAAAAATCGATTACTACATTGTTTATTTTTTGTCATCTGGTAATTGAGAAAATCATCAAAGCCCATGTTGTTAAGCAAACCAAAGATTTAGCCCCCTGTTCACATAATCTTATTTATTTATCTGAGCGGGCAAAGCTAAATTTCAGTGAAGAAAATGAAATATTTCTGGGTATTTTAATGAAGTATCAACTTCAATGCAGATATCCAGATTATCATCCGGTTATACCAGATAAGGCCAAAGTAATTCAATACATGAATGAAACAAACAGTCTGTTAATATGGCTAGAAGCGAAGTTATAGAGTTATTGAAAAAATATATTTTGCTACTTAATTCCGAAGGACTTACCGTCAATAAAGCTTTCCTATTTGGGAGCTATTCAACTGATACTGCTACTGAAAACAGTGATATTGATGTTATGCTTGTATCAGAAAAATTTGATGAAATTGATGATGAAGCTATTGGGAGAATCTGGAGATTGACCCGAAAAATCAGCACTCGAATAGAGCCATTCCTGATTGGAATCAGGAAATTTAAGGATGATTCTTCATCGCCGCTTGTAAATATGGTAAAAGCAAAAGGGATAGAGATACTATAATTCAGATTTTCAAACTCATTCTTTAAAAATCCACTAAATCCTTTTCCCCGACTTTCTCTTCATTATATCCTTATCAATTTCACGCATCAGCTTTCCTCCAATGCTTCTGAATCCGGGAGTTCCATCCGCCATTTGAAACTCAATTGTATCGTATAATTCCTGCAGAATATCGGGTTCCGTTGCAGAGAGCCTGTAAAGAATCTGAATGCAATACATTTTTACAGCCACGCTTTCGACTTTATCAACCAGCCACTCAAACGTAATATTCAACAGTTCGCCTTCCAAACCGGCAGGAAATGTCAGCCGGGCAATCATTCGTAGAGCATGGCGTTTCAGTCCATCATGATTGAAAGCAGGCAGTTTGGCTATCAATGCAGGAAGGAAAGGCTCAACCCATTCCGGTTTATTTTCCGAAGCTGTATCAATGATCCATGCGGCTCGTCGCGAAACGGGTTCTTCTGCTGACAGGTATATTTCCCAAAGTTCAGCAACAAGTTCAGGACGCTTATTGACAATATCAGCCACAAAATCAGTGTAGGAACGGGAATTGCCTTTTAATAACAGTTTTCTTAAGTCGGGATGTTGCGATTCCATGTAATTTTAATAAATTTTGAAAATTATCCGAAACAAACAATTCTGATTATGCCAGTTTATTATAAATATCCTTAATTTTAAAGATATTCTGATTTTTTTTAATCAATTTTGCAGGCTCCATTTCCAAAATATGAAGAAGCGAATTTCAGTATTTTTACTTTACCTTGTTTACTGGTATGTACTTTTTGTTTTGGCGAGAGTTGCTTTTCTGGTGACATATTTTCATAAAACCTTGCAATTGCCGGTTTCTGAGATTTTCCTCACATTTATTTATGGTTTCAAGCTTGATATAGCAATAGCATCCTATTTTGTCATTCTACCATCTTTATTTCTTACGATCACATCTTTCTTCAGAGGAAATTTCATACGATATTTCTATAATATTTATACAGTTTTAGCCTTATTTTTAAGCTCTATTATCATTTTGGGCGACCTTTTCATGTACCAGCATTGGGGATTCAGGCTGGATGCAACGCCACTTTTCTATATGACAAATCTGAAAGCAATGACCGCCAGTGTTAGTTTGCTTACGGTGATTGGAGGAATTCTGGCTGTTTTGATCCTCACAGGCTTACTGTTTTCCAGCTATTTGAAACTATTCAGTAAATTGCTGCGCTCTTTAAAAAAAGATAATAAAGCTGCTTTAATCTTATTACCTGCCACGCTTTTGCTGATCGTATTGATTCGCGGAGGAATTGGTATCTCTAGTCTTTCGACAAGCTCGGCTTATTTCTCGAATAACCAGTTTGCAAACCACGCCGCTATCAATCCAATCTGGAATGTTGGATTTTCAATTTCAGAATCCGACGACCTCGAAAAGAAATATATGTTTTACAACGAAGCTAAAATGAAAAAGCTGCTTGCACCTCTGCATACTGAAAATAACAGATCTGTAAACCTGCTTCGTACCAATCGTCCGAATATTATTCTTTTTATTACCGAAAGCCTTACGGCAAAAGCGCTTGAAGCAACAGGCGGACGTCCGGGAATAATGCCACAGCTTAACCAACTCGTAAAAGAAGGTGTATTGTTCGATCAGATTTACGCCGCTTCCGACCGCACCGACAAAGGGATGGCGGCAGTACTTGCAGGGTATCCTTCGCTGCCCGGATCAAGTCCGTTGAAATACCAGAAACTCACTCAAAAGCTTTCATTTCTCCCTAAAACGCTGAATACCGCAGGCTACACAAGTGAATTTTATTACGGAGGTACATTGGTGTTTGCCAACTATCAGGCATTCCTTGTACAGGCTGGTTATGATAAAATGGTTTCGGATAAAGACTTCCCTCCTGCTGATCTGAAATCGAAATGGGGCGCATTTGATCATGTGGTATTTAACCGTTGCCTCGCCGATTCGCCTGACAACGATACTAAATTTTTCAAAACAATACTTACTCTTACCAGCCATGAGCCTTTCGAAACTCCGGTTGCAACAGTAATCAAAGGGGATGATGACGATTCCAAATACCTGAATTCACTTCATTATACCGATGCGTCAATAGGGGATTTCATAAAAGTGGCTAAAACTAAGAAATGGTGGAGTAATACCCTTATCATTATCATCGCAGATCATGGCAGCATGCGGCCGGGAAATTCAGAGAACTGGGAAAAGATCAAGTATCATATTCCAATGATATGGCTAGGCGGAGCTTTAAATGTTCAGGATACCGTAATCCACAACATGGCTTCACAGACTGATCTGGCCGCGACTTTGCTTTCGCAGTTAGATCTGAAATCGGATGAATTTAAATTCAGTAAAAACATACTTACAACCGGGTATGTTCCCTATTGCTTTTTCACGTTTACCGGCGGATTCGGATTTCTGAAACCAGGTGATTTGTCGATATACAACACAGTTACCAATACCTATACCGAATCGGTGGGTAAAAACGATAGCCTGAGCGAAAGACAGGGAAAGGCCTATCTTCAGTCACTGTATATGGATGTTTATAATAAAAATAAATAGCCGGGGAGAAAAGGGGAAAAAAAAAGTAGAAAATAGAAAAATAGAAAAAGGGAAGCAGAAAGCAGGTATTCGGATTATCAGCGAACTTTTCGGATCGATTCTGAATTGGACAATTAATTTTTCTTTTCTGCACTATTTTACTAAAGGTTGTTTTACTTTAAGCCCATATTTTTCATATTCAATTTTAAATATGGTTGCAGGCTCATTGTCATCGTCACCCACCTGCGATACTTTTGAAAACATCAGAGGATATTTTTCCGAGATAAATGCCATATAACGTTCAACTGTGTTGATAGTAAATCCATCTTTTTGTGTGGAATTACGACGCAAACTAGCTGTCATAATATGCGTTACACCATTATTTTGCAAGGAGTAAAGCAAGGAGTCGGGATAATAGAGTTTCATTATTTGTGTAGGGCGAATCAATGCCTTCATGTCTCTGACTGATGAAATATAATTTAAACCGACCGATTTAATTTCTTGTGTAAATAATTTCCTGCTATTTTTATTCACCTTATCAGCTAAGAAAACCGTATCACCAACAAAAAGCATAGCCGACATATTGTCCTTTAACATAGCATATAACTGAGGTGAAAGCTGCTTCCCAGAAAATTCATTGTAGTTAAACAACACATAACCAGAATCATCTTTCATCCAGTTATTAAAAAAAACGTCCACACTATAGGTTGGCAACTGCATGATTCCATAAAAGTTACGACCTTTACCGTACACGAACGATATCGAAGGTTTGCGGCATGCAATTATTGCATCTTTAGGCAGGTTGGCGGCGGCCCATTCACTTGCTTTCAGATAATTCTTCCAGTCGGGAGTGAGTGCACCGTACCGGCCACTGATCTGCTGATTTTCCTTTACCGAGCTTGCAGTAACAGCAAGGCTCTGAAAAAAAATCAGCAATGCAAGTACAGGAATAGCTATTTGCAGAAACTTAAACTTCTGTATTTCGGAAACATAATATATCACTGAAAAGAGCATTAGCAAAAGCAATGGAACGGCAGGAATAATAAGACGGCTTTGATCCCATTTGGCTTGCAATATAACGAATGAAATTAAAAGGAATGATCCGGCAAGTAATCCTGCAAAGAAGAGGTATTTGTTCTTCTTAAAAGTAATTATCAGTGATCCGGTTGCAAGCATATAAATAAGCAGGGTTACAGCTGAATTTACACCCATCACCGGCGCTATTTTCCTGAAAGCTAAAAGGGAAACAAAATGTTTCGACAGGTATAAATTTGAGTTATTAACCAAGCGGGATAAAAATCCTGCCAGGTCCTCTTTCCCCGCCTGTGGATTATAATAATCCTTATTCAACAATCCGGATCCCTGCGACGAAAACTGTAATCCGCCTTCGTGCCAGAACATGTATTTTACACCCTGAAATACAAGCATTGCTATTCCAAAAGCAGCCACTGAGTATAATAGGTTTTTCCATTGTCCCCTCAAAATAAAGTAACCAATTACAGCAAACACAGCAGAATACCCGATGCTTTTGGTGAGTGTGAGCGAAAGCAGGCATAAAGCCAGTAAAATATGTCGTTTTAAATCTTGCTTGTAGGTAATTGTAATATCTATATCAATGAAACGCCTGAAGAAAACCAGAATAAATACCATTTGCATGAAAAGATAGAATGCTTCGTTGTAGGTTTGACTGGCATAATACAGAACAGACGAATTAACACTGATTATTAACAATATGACTACCAGCAAAGTAGATGGTATCCGCGAACGAAAAGCAAGATAGAACAAATAAATAAAACCCAGCATCATAATCAGCGACAGCATTTTGAGCGGAACAAGGCTGATGCCGAATACAGCTACAAAAAGCGAAAGCACCATTGGATACAAGGGACCCTGGAAACCAGGGTATTTGAACGAATGAATAAAATCGGACGCTCTGATAATATAGAACGAATCATCACCCGATAAACTGACTCTGGGATCGAAAAGTAAAAGGCTGAAAAGAATAGCTATTCCCATTATCACCCAAATCAGCCAACCAAGCCTTTGATCCAGAAATTTATCTATAATTTCCAGCAGATCTTTTGTTTGTGCTGGTATAGCAGGTTTTTTAGCTGCCGATGTGGCATCCTTCATATTTTTAGAATGTCCGTTTTTTGTAGCCATAAGTAATGTCTCGTAGTGTAACCCGTTAAAATGCACGCAAATATCAGAATTTTTCCTGAATTCAACGGAAACAGTTTGTAAATCAGAGAAACACCTACTCATTTCACACCTCTAAATCTGTGCAGTAAATGACTTTTTCATTTAAAACAAAATTATTTCCTGCCTGCGAACAGAAAAACACCCTGGGGATGACCACAATCAGTATACAATTCACCTGTGAAAATGCAATTTATTTTTTGTAGTTTTGCCGGGTATTGCAATCCGGAGCCATATTTATGAAGAAAGAGGATATCAGGAATTTTTATGATGAAACTGCTGCTTCGCGGAGCAAATGGGAACGGATGAACCGGTTTTACCACAAATCATTGGAAAAGTACATTTCGGCCATTATTCCCGAAGGCAAAAGAGTTCTTGAAATTGGCTGCGGAAACGGTGACCTGTTGAGTACAACCCGCCCATCGTACGGTGTAGGTATCGATTTTGCTCCTGCTTATATTGAAACCGCCAGCCAACGCTACCCAGATCTTATATTCAAAGTTGAAGATGTTGAAGAACTGCAACTTAACGAAACATTTGACTACATAATACTTTCGGATCTCACCAACTGTTTGTGGGATGTTCAAACTGCTTTTCATAATATAAAAAGACTCTGCCATGCGCAGACACGAATTGTAATTTCACAATATAATTACCTGTGGGAGCCTGTTTTACGCGCCGGCGAATTCTTCCGGCTTAAACTCAGACAACCTGCTCAAAACTGGTTTTCGAATGGTGACACATGCAACCTGTTGGAACTGGAGGGATACCAGTTAATCCGGCTGGAACGGAAGCTGCTGTTTCCAAAATATATCCCAATTATCAACTTTCTATTTAATAAAATTCTTGCCAATTTACCCTTAGTTAATCGCCTCGATCTTGTAAACCTGATTATTGCCAGACCATTGCTCAGTGATGATCATCAGTATAGCGTTTCTATAGTTGTTCCGGCACGAAATGAAAAAGGGAATATTGAAAACGCCATAAAGCGGACACCGGCATTCGGAACCCACCAGGAATTCGTATTTATCGAGGGTCATTCGGCTGACAATACATATGAAGAAATGCTTAGGGTGAAAGAAGCCTATCCTGACAAGGATATAAAAGTGCTTCGCCAAAGCGGGAAAGGTAAGGGGAATGCGGTGCGCGAAGCATTTGAAATTGCATCGGGCGAAATCCTCATGATACTGGATGCCGATCTTACCATGCCGCCTGAAGAGTTGCCGAAGTTTTACGACGCATTGCGCTACAACAAAGGCGAGTTTATTAACGGCAGCAGGCTTGTTTACCCTATGGATAAAAATGCCATGCGGTTCCTTAACCTTTTGGGAAACAAATTTTTCGGTATGTTTTTCAGTTATTTGCTGGGACAGAGAATGAAAGATACCCTTTGCGGAACCAAGGTTCTTTATAAGAAAGATTACGATCAGATTACACGCAACAGGCACTATTTCGGCGACTTCGACCCGTTCGGTGATTTCGACCTGATTTTTGGCGCGGCCAAACTGAATCTGAAAATCACTGAAATCATAATCCGCTACCGCGATCGGGAATACGGAAGCACACAAATCAATCGTTTCAGTCATGGTTGGTTGTTGATAAAAATGAGCGCATTCGCCGCCAAGAAAATTAAATTCAAATAAATTGCTGCTTCACTTGCCAACCATTCACTTTAAGGCTTAAGTAAAACAACAGATTAATTCCGAATATGGATAAGCGTTTAGAAAATGAGATTGAACATGGTAAGTACCTGGCCCGTGAAGGTGCCGGCGAAGTGTGGAACTGGGAATCGCCGGCAGGTAAACTACGCTGGCAGCGAAGAGTAAAAATGCTTACTACCCATTTGAAATCATCGGATAAGGTTTTGGAAATCGGGTGCGGAACCGGCTATTTTACTAAAGAAATCGCAAAAACAAACGCTCAGGTAACAGCCATTGATATTTCACCGGAATTATTAAATATCGCAAGGCAGGAAATCACTGAACCGAATGTAAGTTTTTTGCTTGATAACGCCTATGACCTGAGTTTTAAAGATGAGAGTTTCGATTCCATTGTCGGGAGTTCGGTGCTTCATCACCTGGAAATCGGTAAAGCGATCAGCGAAATGCTGAGGGTGCTAAAACCTGGTGGAAGCATATTTTTTACCGAACCCAATATGATGAATCCTCAGATCGCACTGCAAAAAAATATTCCCGCACTGAAACGCAAACTGGGCGACTCGCCCGACGAAACAGCTTTCTTCCGCTGGTCGCTGAATAAACTTTTACGCAAGACCGGTTTTACTGAGATCATTATCAAACCATTTGATTTTCTACATCCCGCATTATCATCATCACTCATTCCTTTTGTTTCAGCGCTGGGCGAAGCGGTTGAAAAAACACCTATTTTGAAGGAGATTGCCGGGTCGTTGTATATTTCAGCCCGAAAGCCATAATAAATTGTTTTCAACACAAGTTCTGCTCCATTATTCAGTGGTGTCAATATGATAGCACTTCAAGTGTACTTTAAATTACTAAATTCCCAATTTAAAGGGATACAATAGAAGAATGTGGTTTGCAGGCTAAATCTACAATAAATTAGAATGATTTTTTTTTTACGTAAAATACTGAGTTTACTCATTTACGCTTTTTAAAAAGCCCCGGAATGATTAATTTCCGGGGCTTTTCTCTTTATTTGTTACTGAATTCCAGGTTATCGTTTTTTACACTAATCACTATTTTCTTATCCTTCACTATTTCATCAGCCAGTATCATTTTTGAGAGTTTGTTCAATATTTCACGCTGCATAACCCTTTTAAGCGGACGTGCTCCGTATTGAGGATCAAAACCTTCGGCAGCCAGAAATTCAATTGCTTTATCGCTAACTTCCACGCGTATATCGTTGGCAAGTAGCATTTCTTCAATCTTTTTCAACTGTAGGCGGACAATTTCTGAAATTTCCTTTTTAGTCAAAGGTGTGAACATGATCACTTCATCTATCCGGTTAAGGAATTCGGGTCTTATTGTTTTCTTAAGTAAATCCAATACTTCTTCACGTGTCTGATCGAGAACCTTTTCACGATTATGATCATTAATGGTTTTTAATTTTTCCTGTATCAGCATTGAGCCGATATTGGATGTCATAATGATAATAGTGTTTCTGAAATCAGCGGTGCGGCCTTTGTTATCCGTCAGTCGTCCATCGTCAAGTACTTGCAGCAGAATGTTAAACACATCAGGATGAGCCTTTTCCATTTCATCAAACAGAACTACAGAATAAGGCTTACGACGAACTTTTTCAGTTAGCTGTCCACCTTCATCGTAACCTACATATCCCGGAGGCGCTCCTACGAGCCTCGAAACGGAATGACGCTCCTGATATTCGCTCATATCAATACGCACAAGCGCATTTTCGTCGTTGAACATATAATCGGCAAGCGCCTTGGCCAACTCGGTTTTGCCAACTCCGGTGGTTCCAAGGAAAATAAAGGAACCCATAGGCCGTTTTGCATCCTGCAAGCCTGCCCGGCTGCGGCGAATGGCATCCGAAATTGCCTGTATGGCTTCGTCCTGACCTATCACTCTTTTATGTAGTTCATCTTCCAGATGCAGCAATTTCTCACGCTCGCTTTGCAACATACGTGTAACCGGTATGCCAGTCCAGCGGGCAACTACCTCGGCAATTTCCTCCGAACCAATTTCCTCCTTCACCAATGCCGAATTTACCTGCATCAGGTTTAGCTCCTTTTTAAGATGTTCAAGTTTTTCTGTAGCTTCCTGCGTTTTACCATATCGAAGTTCAGCTACTAGACCGTAATTGCCTTCGCGTTCGGCTTGTTCAGCTTCGAACTTATAGGCTTCAATATTTTTTTTCTGTTGCTGAATGCCATTCACCAGGTTGCGTTCGGCTTCCCATTTTGATTTCAGAGCTTTACGAACCTCATCCAGATTGGCTATTTCTTCGTTAAGTTGTTTAAGTTTTACCTCATCTTTTTCGCGTTTTATCGCCTCGCGTTCAATTTCCAACTGACGGATCTTTCGCTCCTTTTCATCAAGTTCTTCTGGAACCGAATTAATCTCCAGTCTCAGTTTGGCAGCAGCCTCATCAATCAGGTCAATGGCTTTATCGGGTAAAAACCTGTCGGTGATATACCTTTGCGAAAGTTCAACAGCGGCAATAATTGCTTCATCTTTAATACGCACCTGGTGATGGGTTTCGTAACGTTCCTTTAGGCCACGGAGGATTGAAATTGCATCCAGCGTATCCGGCTCATTCACCATCACCACCTGAAAACGGCGTTCCAGCGCTTTATCTTTTTCAAAATATTTCTGGTATTCAGCCAATGTAGTGGCACCAATGGCACGAAGTTCACCACGGCTAAGAGCCGGTTTCAGAATATTTGCTGCATCCATAGCACCTTCGGAAGCCCCCGCTCCTACCAGCGTATGTATCTCATCAATAAACAACACCACATTTCCATCCGAAGCCATCACTTCCTTAACCACGCTCTTGAGCCTTTCCTCAAATTCGCCTTTGTACTTTGCACCGGCAATGAGCGAGCCCATATCAAGTGAAAAGATTAGCTTGTTTTTCAGATTTTCAGGTACATCGCCACTTACAATCCGGTGTGCAATTCCCTCAGCTATAGCTGTTTTACCCACACCAGGCTCCCCGATCAGGATTGGATTGTTTTTGGTACGACGGGTCAGAATAGTTAGAACACGCCTGATTTCTTCGTCGCGGCCGATTACAGGATCGAGTTTGCCTTTGCGTGCAAGGTCGTTAAGGTTTCGGGCATATTTACTTAAAGCATTGTATGTGTCTTCAGCAGTAGCGCTGGTGGCGGAAGAGCCTTTACGCAATTCCTGGATTGCAGCCTTCATATCCTTTTCGTTGGCGCCCAATTGTTTCAGCAGTTTCGAAACACTGTCGCCCGAAGCCAGGATACCAAGAACGACAAGTTCAATGGTGATAAATTCATCACCAAAATCCTTCATCATTGATTCGGCCTTCTGCAAAGCCTTTGAAGCATCATTCGAAAGAAATTGTTCGCCGCCCTGCACTTTTGGAAAAGAAGCAATCATTGTATCAATACTTTTTTCAAGAGTATCGAAATCAATGCCCAGTTTGTTTGTAATGAACCGAAGTACATCACCATCGGTTGTCATAATACCTTTTAAAAGATGGGCATTTTCAATGGCCTGGTTCTGGTTTAAGACAGCTAACTGCTGAGCTTGCTGAACTGCTTCCTGTGCTTTGATAGTATATTTATTGAAGTTCATTTTATTGATATTATTACGTTGTAATAGAAATCAATAAATAAGCCAAGCCGGAAATATAAATAAAATGTGCCGTTTTGTCAATATAAATATAAAGGTATGTGCCATTATGACATATAAATATACAGCGCATTTAAGCAAATGCATTTACTATTTAAGACATTGCCATTAAAAGATTACATTCTTCAATTTGAATTAAGAATATCAATTACAGGTCATTATAGCATAAAGAGTCCAAAACCAGATCCACTTCGACTACAAAAAAAAACTGCCGGAACCGAAGAAACGGCTGGCAGTTTTAAAATATTTACAGGGCATTGCAAATTTATTTGATCAGTTTTACATTTACGGCGTTGGGTCCCTTTGGTCCGTTAACTACTTCGAATGAAACCTTATTATTTTCCTTAATAGGCTCTTCGAGCCCATTGATATGAACAAATACACTCTTACCTGATAATGTATCATTTATAAAGCCATATCCTTTCGAGTCATTAAAGAAAGCCACTATTCCAGTTCTGATTAATTCACCAGCTCCCGGCTCAACATATTTGGGAACACCGATCTCGATGTCTTCGGCCTTAATCGCTACTCTTTTGGTTAAATCGGGAGGTGTAGAGGTAATTCTTCCATATTCGTCAACGTAGGCAATCATTTCATCAAGGTTATTGCCATCTCTGCCATCTCCCTTATCAAGCCTTTTTGCTTCTTTTTCTTTTCTTTTTTTCTCTTGTTTAGTGCGATTTTCCCTTTTACCAAAAGTTTCACGTGCTCTTCCCATAATTTCGTTTTAAGTTAATTTAATGAATTCTATCCTGATGGTATGAATTGTCAATAGTTATCAAACATATCGTATGCATAGATATCAACTACAAAAGTACGCTAAAAGATGGTAGTAAAGTATTTTAATATCAATTCATTTTTAACAAATGATCTTTTAGTGGCTGTAAAGGATAAAAAAACCGCCTTTTGTTCAATTCGCGATGTGTTTTAGTTTAAATTTGAAGTCTTATAGAAGATATATGAAAAGAGCTATACTATTTTCCCTTCTGTTTTATTCAGGCATAACCCTCGCAAAGGCACAGGATATTATCACCTTCAGTTCAGGCAAAGAACTTAAGGCAAAGATCATACATTTGAGCCCTAAAGTTGTAACCTTTATTCCTGAAAATAATTCTGACACCATAGCGTTATCGCGTAACGAAATAACAACTCTTCAATATAAGAACGGAATAATAATACATCTGTCAGAATCAGGGATAGTGTTACCTGATTTAATATTACCTGTTTCGGGAAACGATAGCCTCTTTGCTTTAGGCGAACGTGATGCAGCCATATATTACAAAGGATACAGAGCGGCATTCACCGGAACTTTAATTACCAGCCTGTATGTTCCATGGGGATTAATACCGGCTATTGCCTGCTCTTCAACACCACCGTCAAATAGCAAACTCGGATACAGAGACCGGAAATTAATGGAAAACCCAAGCTATTACGCAGGTTATACTGAAAAGGCATTCAAAATCAAAAAGAAAAAAGTATGGACCGGTTTTGGAATTGGAACTGGTGCGACCGTTGTGTTTGTAGTATTTGTAATTGCAATAAGCTCTATTCTATATTTGTAAAAACGTGTAAATGAATTTATTCTGATTTGCTGATCCATTAGAATGTTTTTCAAATTACTACTTCCGCAATTCAGAATTTCGAAAAATGTGAGTTTCTGAAATATTCAAGATCGCAATATAATTTATTTTGCTTAAAAAAAAATCCTGCCATCGCAATACAATTAGCTATTTATAAATTTGATTGACAATATCTTACATGATTTTTTCTGTTTTTTAAATACTGCCTTACTAATCAAAAATAATAGATATGATTCCGAAAACATTTCAATTATGAAGTTTATGACTAGTTGACTTTAACTTTTATGTTATTGGTGACGAAGAATGTGTAAATTTATCACGTCTTTAAAGATAAGGAATTTCTTATACGTTATACACCTCTGTTTATCTAGCCTGTATGAAAACTATAATGGTCATTGATGATGACAGTATGATCCTGATGATACTGAAGCAAACGCTTACTAAGGAAGGATATCGTGTGTTAACGGTTGAAAGCGGTGAAGAAGGAATTGCTTTGCTTGCCACATCTAATGCAGACCTTGTACTAACAGACTATATGATGCCGGGGATGTCGGGTATAGAAGTACTCAATATCATCAAACAAAACCAGCCATTGCTTCCTATAATAATGTTGACAGGGCATGGCGATGTAGCGCTCACCATCAAAGCTATTCAACTTGGAGCAGTAGATTTCATTGAAAAGCCGATCCATTCGAAAGAATTGATTGATATAATAAAACATACCCTCGAAATAAGCGAACAGGTTCAGAGTGTATCACAACCATTCACCAGGGATACGCGTAAAGTGATTGAAGAAAACTCACTTATTGGGAAAGTTCCGGTGATGCGTGAAATTTTTAAAAATATAGGCCGGATATCATTAAACAGAATCAGCGTGCTCATAACTGGCGAAACAGGAACCGGTAAAGAACTGATAGCAAAACTTATACACCATAGTGGCATTACCCGTGAATTCCCGTTTGTTGTTGTTAACTGCTCGGCGTTCAATGATGACTCGCTTCAAAAGGAACTTTTTGGCTATGAAAAAGATGCCTTCCCTGGTTCAAACGAAAATAAAAGAGGGAAATTTGAAGCTGCCGGAGAAGGAACCATTTTTCTGGATGAAATCTCGAATCTTTCGGATAATGTTCAGATTAAGCTTTTCAGGATATTACAGGATATGGAGTTTGAAAAGCCAGGATTATCAGAACTTTTACCCTTAAAAGCCCGGATTATAGCTTCGACCAACAAAAATCTTGAACAACTTATTGCGGAAGGCCGTTTTCGTGATGAACTGTACTACAGGCTAAAAGTTTTCACAATTGAACTTCCACCTTTGCGCAAACGTAAAGACGATTTGAACGAGTTGACCTATTTCTTTATTCAAAGATACAATCGTAAACTACAAAAAAATGTAACACAGGTTGGGGACGGGGTATTCGAAAAGCTTAGAAGCTTTAACTGGCCTGGGAATATCAGGGAACTTGAAAATTCAATACTACAGGCAATGATTGTTGGCAGAGGCAATATCCTGGAAAAGGAAAACATTTCTATTCCTCAGAATACCGAAACCATGGAGGGAATTTCGATTGAAGCACTCACTACACTCGACGAAGTAGAAAAAGTTTATATAAAACAGGTTCTGAATCATGTAAAGTGGAACAAAGTAGAAGCATCTCGCGTACTTGGAATTTCAAGACCCACCTTGAATGCCAAGATCGAGAAATATGAAATCAAAACAAGATGATTCCCGGCTGAGCTGACATAATGTAGCTTCATTCACTTTAGCCTCTTTCGCCCTTCATTCGTTTCAGCTCTTTTCTACTGCAAATCAAATTTAGATTGCATGTAAACTTATTTTACATCAAAGCAAAATAAACTATTTTCATTTTTTAAATTCATCTAATTGGTTTTGTGTATCTTAGCTAAAGATAAAAATTTTATTATAACTATTCTTCTATAAACTGGTATAATTTTACACTGATAACTTGCTGTAAGCCTCCTGATAAGCTACCTTGGTCAGACGAAAAAAGCAACTAGTAAAACTATTTTACACTATGAAAACGATCCGGATCTTTACAGCCCTTACAGTTCTCACAATAGCAACAATAAGTGGTTTTGCACAAACCAGTGTTACCGGACATGTTTTTGCTGAAGTAGTTGAATCGTTGAGTGCCAGCTCTTTGTCACAATCATCGTTTACAATCCGTAGAAATAATGCCGGAAGCATAGCTTTCGGACAGATTGAAATAAAAAGCGCTTCTTCAGCATCATGTTCCCTGATATTAGGTAAAGCTAACCTCACGGGCAACAATCAGCAGCATATTTCGATAGAAACATCGGCTTCGGGAACTCAGAGCCCGGATGGCAATGCAATCAACGGTTTCCAGTCAATAAACCTTCAGTGCCAACCCGATACAAATATGATGGATCGAAATGCGTTGACATACCAGGGCAATGTAGACATTGTACTGGCTTACAACTAACCATCATATTCAGGATTGGCATAAGCATTATTTTCGGTACATGATAATAAAAGATAACTTCAATAAAAATTGCTATAATTATAACTAATCAGCCCTTGAATAATCAATTTTGCCACAGTTTTCACGGATTTGCAAAGATTTAAAACTGCTTTCAGTAGTTTTCATAACAAAAACAGACCTAAGGCATGTATATTTATCTGTGAAATCCGCGTAATCTGTGGCTTGTATTTATCCTTCATTGCATTGAACAAGCTGATTAGTAACCTATAATTATTTCTTTAAAAGAAAAAAAATACTAACGGGCGCAAATCTTGATCAACTCCATACACTAGTCCAACTACTCTATCTCATCAATGCTGATTAAGAGTGCGTCTGTTTTTATTTCCCTTATCCCTACGATTTTCTAGGCCTCATTATATTTAAGCATGGTAATCCGGTTACATATATTCGGTATAAGCAACGCCACGTTTTCACAGATATCTATCAAATAGGTCAAATCCTCATTTAAAATCATTCATTAACAATATTTTCGAATCTTTACTATATTAAAAATCTCATATTGAGAATTAATTTGTCTCATTTTGACAATTTTTGCATCACTCTGTTCTTTCACATGTCGCTGTTCAATCTAATAATATAAAATATTCATATACATTATTCCATTGCCTCTCAGATACTTATAAAATATATTGAAATGATTTTAAGTTTGGCACGAGATAATAGCACGACTTATGGCATAGTTTATGAATTATACTTAGCATCGCTCAAAACGATTTAACTCCAACTAATAACAACTCAAAACACTAAAAAAAATGAAAAAATTATCCATTCTCTTATCGCTTGTAGCAATCCTTTCAATCGCGTCACTAACTGTAAACGCTCAGGTTAAAGCAATTGCTGAAA
>JBBRYZ010000030.1:0-33227 GCA_038237165.1 Bacteroidales bacterium
AGGTATTTCGCCGTGCTATCCGCGAATTCCTGGTGCGTAATGTCCACCTGATTGAACATGTACATCATGAGGCAAGTCCTAACCAACTGATGCTTTTTGATTTTGGAAACGAAGATTCTGCGAATACAGGATCGTGAAATATTAATCAACAGATATTCTTCGCTGCCTGCTTAAAAAGAGGTAAAAGCCTTTTCTTGAGGTACACTTTTTCAGCTGATTGTCTGTATTCTGTATCCATAAACCAGTTGCTTTGATGAATCAATTGATTGCCGCAGAAATGGATTTATTATAGCTTTATCCTCCAGAAGATCCACATCGCGTTTGAACAGGTTTTCCAAAGAATATTTTAATTCAAAATAATTATCAGCATAATCATATACCTCCACATTTTTAAAATCAACTATAAAATCTAAATCACTATCATTTTTAAACTTTTCATTCAACACAGAACCGAAAACAAATAATTTTTCGACTTTGTGTTTTGAACACAAATCTCGTAATTTATCTATATTTTTATCGACAAGGTTCATTTAACAAAGATACTAGAGAAATACTATTTATCAGCAAACAGTTCATTCCTGGATTTATAGCAATAATATTACCTCATCGGAACTTCAATAAACATCAATTTTGAATCATCAATTGCTATAAACTGTATTGATCCGGTTTCGCTCACAGCGATGGCATCTCTGCGATTCAACTGATTCCCTTCTACCTGCGATTTTCCTTCAATCATAAATACAAATACCCCGTTTCCGGCAATCTTTATAGCATACTCAAATGAACTGTCTTTCGTAAGGCTGATCATTGAAACATAAGCATCCTGATGAATCCATAATGTATCCTGCAATTGATTGGAATCGGGTGTGACCAGTGTTATAAGCCTGTTTTTGATATTCTGATCCGGAAATAATTTCTGATCATACCTTGGCTTGAGGCCTTTAGCTCTGGGAAATATCCAAAGCTGGAAAAACTTTACCTCTTCCGTTTTCGAATGATTGTATTCGGCATGGTTAAGCCCGGTGCCGGCTGACATTACCTGTACTTCACCCGGACCAATTACCTGTATATTTCCCATGCTATCCCTGTGCTCGAGCGCACCTTCAACAACAATGGTGACAATTTCCATATTATTGTGTGGATGAAGATCGAAGCCGGTGCCTCCTGCAACAGTGTCATCATTCAGTACTCTGAGGCAGCCGAATTGCTCTCTGGCTGGGTTAAAATAAGTGGCAAAACTGAAACTGTGGTAAGTATTTAGCCATCCATGGTTGGCATGCCCTCTTTCTGAGGCCGGATGAAGTTCTGTTTTCATAAAATCACAATAATTTTAACACTCTTATAATAACACTTCATCAAGGATAAAGTTGATTCAATTATACAATTGATAAAACTATCCTTTAAAACCCTGGTAAGGCTGCCGCATAAGGATCGACCGGCCAAGTGTAATCTCATCCGTATAATCGAGTTCATCGCCAACGGGAATTCCCCTTGCGATTACCGAAATATTTACTTCGAATTGTTTAAGCATTTTAAACAGATAAAAATTGGTAGTATCACCTTCTACAGTTGCCGGTAAAGCCATAATTACCTCTTTGAAACTTCCCAAGCCAATTTTTTCGATAATCGGAGCGATGCTCAGATCGGATGGACCTATGCCTTCAACCGGCGAAATAATGCCTCCGAGTATGTGATAAACGCCTTTGAATTGCCCGGTGTTTTCGATGGCAAGCATATCGCGGATATCTTCAACAATGCACAATGTGGTATGGTCACGTTTGGGATTGGAACAAACATCGCAGATTTCCCGGTCCGAAATATTGTTGCAAACCGTGCAGTATTTTATTTCGCTCCGTAGTTTGAGAATTGAATCACCCAATGCGGCAGCTATTTCCGGTTTTTGTTTCAGTAGGTGCAAAGCGAGACGCAAGGCGGTCTTTTGACCTATACCCGGTAATCTGGTAAATTCTCCAACTACATTTTTTAACAATACCGATGAATAATTGCCCTCCATTTTTATTTCAGTTTAATGTGCTGCATGTACCGTTACCGGCTATATTAAAGTGTAAATTTGCACCTCAAAAGTAGGCAATTTTCGTCCTTCAATACCATAAAATGCACTTTTGCGTTTATACTTTTACTGTAAAACATTTGAAATGAAATCAATAAAATACTTCGTTATAGTTATAATGCTCATGCTGATAACCCCGGCTTTGCTACTTGCGCAGAATATTACCGATTCGAAAGGCCTTAAACAAGGTGAATGGAAAAAGGTGGATGCCGACGGGAAAGCAGTTTACGAAGGTCAATTCAAGGATAATATCCCGCAAGGAACGTTTAAATATTTTTATGAAGATGGCAAGATCCGTTCGCAACTTACCTATTCAGGAAACGGTAAAACTGCCAACGCCGTTAATTTTTACCCCAACGGCAAAAAGATGGCGGAAGGTGCATACCTTGAGACAAAGAAAGACGGTCAGTGGAAATACTATAACGATATGGAAGTCATATCGGCAGAAGAATTTTACCTGAAAGGTGTTCCTGTTGGCGTATGGAAAACGTATTACGATGATGGCAAACTGTTGGAAGAATGTCCTTATCAGAATGGATTAAAGGCTGGTGTTCGCAAACAATATTTTACGGATCACAGTATAAAATCGGAAGTTAGTTTTGTAAAGGGAAAACTCGAAGGCCCGGCAAAATATAATTATCCCGATGGCAAATCTATGCTGGTCGGGCAGTTGAAAAACGATCTGAAAGAAGGCGTCTGGACTGCTTATAAGGACAACGGCGAAAAGGAAAACGAAATTGAATACAAAGCCGGCGAAGTCATCCACGAAGTCTATTACGACAAAGCTCGCGAGGCTGAACTTAAAAATGAAGTGAAGGCGATTCCTGAGAAGTAGTATTTTCATTTGCCTGTTCAACAGCAAAAATATAGTGCTGGGTTTTGAAGTATATTACATTTTGTGAAGGCTGGGGTTGCTTGCAAACATCGTTCAACGCATTTTTAGCGATTAGTTTAAACTTCGGATCAGCTTTATTCAACAATAAATCTCGGTATATTTGTAGGCAAGCGAGTGAGTGTTTCATAATTTACCTGGGAGCTCAAATCGCTGAAAGAAGCAACGGATATTTCAAGTTCGCCCTGCATGCCAATAATGACCACTTCATCGCCTTTCTGAACATTTTCAATTCCAGTTACATCGATGGTCATTACATTCATGTTCACTATTCCAATTACACCAACTCTTACGCCATGAACCAGCACCCTACCAAGGTTACTCAGGTTTCTTGAAAATCCATGGGAATAACCAATCGGGACGGTGGCAATCATTTTATCATTCTGAGCCAGGTAGGTAGTGCCATATCCTATAAATTCTCCTGTCTTCACCTGTTTAACATTCATCACTTTGGATTTCCAGGAGAGTACTCTTTTAAGAGGTTCTTTGGGTTCTCCGTTTTTGTGGATATAGTGAATAAAGGTTTCACGCGTTGGCCAAAATCCGTATTGTAATATCCCGATACGAACCATATCCATCTGTGTTTTAGGATATGTAATAGCAGCGGCCGAACAAGCCGTATGATAACGTGACGGCCTGATTCCAGCTTTTTCGATTACTTTGCGGCTGTGGTTAAATCTTTTTATCTGGTCGTGCACCCGTACATAATTGGCGATACTTTCAGCACCAGCGTAATGTGTGCATAGCCCTTCGAAAGAAATAAATTCGTCATTTTTTTTAATTATTTCAATCACTTTCTTCAATCCATGTGCATCGAAACCTGTCCTGTTCATTCCTGTTTCAACTTCCACATGAATTTTCGCTTTTTTATTCAGTTTTCTTGCAATTGAAATGGCCGCTTCCAGGCGATCCGTGTAGAAAATATAAAACTCTACATCATTTTCTATCGCCCATTCGAGTTCGTCGTTATCGATGAAACCCATGATCATTACCGTTGTATTTTTACTACAAACATTTTTTACATCCAGCGCTTCGTCTGCACTGAAAACTGAAAAATGATCAACCCCTGCTTCTTCTGCAATCGGAATATATTCTTCAATGCCATGCCCGTAAGCATTACCTTTTACAACGCATGAAAGTTTTACGCCCGGGTTAAGATAATATTTGATAAAACGAATATTCTGATGAACCGCTGATTTGCTGATTTCAATAAAAGATGAATGAAACATTTTGTTATTTTAGAATTTCGGAAATGATTGAGTAAAACATTTTTGTACCGGTTACAATGATTTCATCCGGAAAATCATAATCGGAATGGTGTAATTCAGGATGTCCGACTCCGGAACCAATCCCAAACAAAGCGCCTTTAAATTGTTGGGTAAAATGACCAAAATCCTCCGACCATCGAAAGGGATGACTTATTTCCCTGACAGTTAAATGATTTTCTCCGGCACTTTCACGAACCAGGTTTACACAGAAGTCATTATTAAAAGTTGAAGGAAATTTTTCGACCCATTCAATTTCGTATTTCAGGTTATATTTGGCAGCGGTAGCATGAATAAGTTTTTCAGCTCTTTTAGTCATAACCATCATATCTTCACCTTTGTATGAACGCAATGTGGCCATAAGTTCCGCATAACCTGGAGTGGTACCGAATGCGCGTTCACCAAGCTGGCAATGAATAATGGTGACAAGCGAAAATTCTTTAAGTGTTTTAATATTTGCCAGATCAACCAGGCCGGTTATTAATTCTGCAACAGCGGGTGTAGGAGTTATTCCTTTCTCTGGTTCAGCAGCATGCGAGGTCTTTCCCTTCAATCGTATGATCAGTCCTGTGGAAGCAGAAGCGAATTCGTTTTTCCGGATTATAATATCGCTTTGTTCATAACCGGGCAGATTGTGAAGTGCAAATACATAATCAGGAACAATTTTTCCGAACTTAGTGTCCAGCATTATTCTTTCCGCGCCTTCGCCGGTTTCTTCGGCTGGTTGGAAGAGAAGTACAACTTTGCCTTTCGGGATTTTTTCTTCCGACAGGAGTGGTACCAGGCCCGATACTATTGCCATGTGTCCATCGTGTCCGCATTTGTGCGAAACATTTGGATAAACCGATGTGTAATCAACTTCATTTTCTTCATGGATAGGCAATGCATCCATGTCGCAACGGATAAGAACCGTTTTACCGGCTTGCTCGCCCTTAAAAACAATGGCCACACCGTTTCCACCAAGTTTAGTGATTATTTCTCCATGATAAAACCTTCTTGCAAAATCAACAACGCGGTTGGCTGTTACCTTTTCATTCCCTGAAAGCTCAGGAAACTTATGGAGCCGTTTGCGAAAGTTAATTAGTTCAAGTTCAAGTTTTTCCCAATCCATTGGCATCAATTATAAATTTCTTAGAGAATAGTTTTCGTCATGTATTTTGAATTTGTGAGCCGTGCCACTGCCATGTAGTTTGGACTATAATGAAGCTGATGGCCGACTCTGTATTTACTGCTTTTTTGTCCAAGATCGTACACTGTCATATCCGAAGTTGTTCCGACAAAATTTACCGTTTTATCCTTAAGCAGTAAATTGGTGTGGTCAACATCGAGTTCTCCGAAATCAACAATGGCCCGGTATGATTCATCGTATTGAACCTGGTTGTAATCAGCTGTTATTCCAACAGCACCATCTCCGATATTTCCGTCGGGTACAACCTCTTTTTTCTCAAGTTCAACTATTTCGGCCTCGAATGTAAAAGCGTTATTCGACAGGTTTCTGAACTTTTTGCCGTCGTAGGGTGAAACCCCTAAGAAAGCAGCCTCCCCGATCCGGAAATGGGTAACTCCTTTTGGAATTTTATTCATAGAAATCAATGGCAATGATATTGAGCTGCCACTCGATACCATTTCAAGATTTACGCCAAATCTGCTCTCAATCAATTGATTGTAAAGACTAACCTGTATCAGCTTATCGAAAGTTGGCTCAACGCCATACATACAGCCTAAATTTGTTCCAATACCGATAACAGAAATATTTTCGAGCTGGAAAACCTGTTCATAGAAATTGAGTATATTTTCTCTTACCACTCCTTCGCGCAGTTCACCCATTTCAATCATGATAATGATGCGGTGAATTTTACCTTTTTTCCCTGCTTCCTTGTTTAACTCCCTGATAGTTTCCAATGAAGTATTTAGTGAAATGTCAGCGCAGTCAATCACATTTTTTGCCTGATTTATGGCAGGAGGCTTGATATACATTGTAACGATATCTGGTTTGATCTCCTTGATTATTTTAAGGTTAGAAATCCTTGAATCACCAATAGAATGAATTTGGGTGATCGATGGATCCATGAGTATTTTTTCAAGGGCCGGTTTATATCCATTCAGAATTTTAGTTACCAGGGTCCATTCGATCCCTCTGGGTTTGAGAAATTCATTAAGCTTTTTGATATTCCCAATGATACGATCGGTATGAATTTGTAATGTTGCCATGGTTTCTATTTTTTGAACCTCATTTCCGCATATTTGGTAGTAAAGCCAAGTCGTTCATAAAGGCGTTTGGCAGGATTTTCGTATTCGACATGGAGTTTCACATCGCCGGGACATTCTGAAAGCGTTTTTTCGATAATTTGTTTTCCGAAACCTTTCCCCCTGTAGGATACGTCAACAGCAATATAAACTAAAATGTGTTCCGGGATGTAACCCGACATCCCTGTATTGTTGATGATCAATGCACCAACCAGTTTTGCTTCGAAATAGGCTGCCAACAGGAAACCTCCAGGTCCGCCGTCCTTGCCGAATGCATAATTGATGCACTTGTTTATTGCATC
Organism: Bacteroidales bacterium; assembly: GCA_038237165.1. Taxonomy (GTDB): domain Bacteria; phylum Bacteroidota; class Bacteroidia; order Bacteroidales; family UBA4417; genus UBA4417. The sequence goes on from JBBRYZ010000030.1 coordinate 6,778, forward strand.
TTTTGGATCTCCAAACTGATCGAGATGGGAGTAAAGGAAATTGACAAATTTTTCACGTTTAAGATTTTCATCGAAATCGGATTCGTTCTGTAATTTTTTAAAACTTAACATTATTGATTGTATTAATTGTATAAAATATTGGCTTTACTTTGGTTTGATAAATGGTATTTATTTTGAATCAAAACCTGATGATGCAATTTTTGACCACAATCGAAACGAGAATTGGATTTAATTTGAAAACTTTGGCATCTACCTTAGATGCTATTAGTTTTGGACTAAATATTTTAGCTTTTCTAACTGTAAGACGTTTTGCCTTATTCGTCAGATAGAATGCCTGATTGAGAAATGTACACCGTATTTGCAAAATTGCAATTAAGACTGAGCCAGACATTAACGCTGGCTTCCTGAACAGCTATTTACCGAAAGCTCCCAAAGAAAGCGACACCTTGTATGTCGCCAGTGAGGCTGGGGATGTTTTTACAGCCTGAGAAATGTTCATATTTAATTGCTTCTTAATCTTTACTTTATAAGAGCAATTGATAACAATATGGCAAAGATAGTGAAAATAATTAACATTTTACAATAAATGTTTTTCCGGCTTCCTTCAAATTTTAGCAAAATCAGGGTTTCATTTTCCCAATCCAGATTACCGGTACCCAGAATGGCTTTCCATTTTCCATCACTCTTTTTTACCCAGATAGTGGTATATTTTCAAACACCGGTTTCAGAATCAGATTTCCTATCTTTAACCTTGTAAGTCCCTTTTTGAATTCAACATTAAATCCCGGAATTAATTTCGGAAAGATTTTGGATAACAGGCAAACCTGTTTTATGAAGTCTGTCGAACGATTGATGGCCAGTGGCTACCAGTATGCATTTGCATTGAAGTTCAGCAGCTACTTCCGAATCGTGTATGGTATCGCCAATTAAAGTAATCGTATTTGGATTGAGCCCATTATTGTCGAAATAGTTCCTGGCATTATTGATTTTACTATGTGCATAATGATCGCCTATACCTCCGATAAACTCGAAATATTTGTGAATTCCAAGATCCGAAACAGATTTTAATAGAGCATCGTGTTGCATGGCGGAAACAATAGCCTGTCTGTATCCTTTAAGTTTAAATGATTCAAGAGTTTCGGCTGCAAATGGCGTTAATCCGCACGATGGTAATCCGCTCATGTACAAGTTAATAAATTCCATGGCAACCGGTTCCCATGGTTCTCTTGCAAAGTCAAAGCCAACTTCCCTGTAATAGTTAATTACAGGAAAAGTAAAGACATCACGGTATTTTTCCAGACTAAGTTCCGGTAAAGTCCGCACTTGCAGCATCTTATTGATGGCTTCACGGCATATTTCGGCATCATCGAGTAAGGTTCCATTCCAGTCCCAGATTATAGTTGTACGCTGTGGCATAAATTATGCGGATTTTTTGAAGAAAAGTCACTAAATTTTCTGATGCTAAATTGCAGAAAAAACTAAAGCAATGTTAATATGTCTAAGACTTTTACGAAATGAAGGCACAAATTTCACAAATAGCTTCATACACAGACACAATAATTTGTGCTATTTTGTGATTAATTTGTGAAAATCAGTGGATGAGAAACAACTTTAACCAGATTTCTTTCCGCATTCACATTACAATATTATCTTTGTGATGAATTTTAACATTTATAACCATGATTCAACGTATTCAGACCTTATACCTTTCACTTGCGTTTATAGCGATGGCTCTGCTTTTTGCTTTTCCGCTAGCACAATTTTTCTCCGATCACGGGGCTTTTATATTTTCAGTTAGAGGATTAAAGAATATGGTTCCTGGTGACCCAAATGCATTCAATCCAATGATATTCCTTCCGCTTATCATTGTATCTATCGGAATTGGATTAACAGCACTATATACTATTTTTCAATTTAAAAGCCGTTCGTTTCAGATTAAACTCACCAATATCGGCGTACTTTCATCAGTAGCATTGATCATGGGTATTTTCTTCCTCTATATTCCGATGATTGAAAAGAAAATCAACATTGTTCCTGATTACAGCAAGGCCTATGGAATCTACCTTCCACTGCTTGCGCTTGTTTTTATGGTGTTGGCCAACAGGGCGATAAAACGCGATGATAAGCTCGTTCGCTCGGCGGACAGACTGAGGTAGAGTGGGGGAGTTAATGGTTATGGAAAATAGTTATTAAGTGGTCATACAATGGTCATTCGATAGTCAAACAATTGTCAATCGGTTGTCTGACTTAGGATTACTGACACTCTGAAACCCTGCGCTTCGGCTCCGCTCAACGACCAGTAACTTGTTACACTAAAAGCTGTTGAAGTGCTGAACCCCTTCATCCCCTCAATCCCTTCAATCTCATCAATCTCATCAATCCCCTAACTCCTCTGCTTCTCAAATATCTCCAGGTCCCGTATATCCTTTCCATCAATCACGAACCTTACACAGGTTATTACGTTGTGAAATCCTGAGTTTCCTGCTGCTCCGGGATTGATATGAAGCAGTTCATGCTTTTTGTCGTACATAACTTTCAGGATATGCGAATGACCACAGATAAACATTCCAGGTTTTTCCGATTCAATCAGTTGTCGTGCTTCCTTTTCATACCTTCCGGGATAACCGCCAATGTGTGTTATCAGAACTTTGACTTCTTCACACATAAAAATCTGATTTTTGGGATAGGAAACCCTGAGTTCGGTACCATCTATGTTACCATAAACTGCCTTTAAAGGTTTAAGCGCGGCCAGTTTATCAGCAGTTTCCATATTGCCAATATCGCCGGCATGCCATATTTGGTCGCATCCTGAAAAGAAATCAATAATCCGTGGATTGAGGAAACTATGTGTGTCACTTAAAAGTCCGATGCGGGTCATGGGGTGGATGGGAAAAGTGAAAAGTGAAAAGTGAAAAGTTAAAAGGGTTCAAACGTTCAAGGGTTCAAGGGTTCAAAGGTTCAAGAGTTCACATGTTCATTAATTCAAATGTTCTATCTATCGCGATAAATCTGAAACCCTTCGCTTTGCCACCGCTCAGCGGCCTTTAACTCTGTAACTTGTCACACTGAGCGCAGTCGAAGTGCTGAAACCCTGAAACCTTAAAACCATGAAACAAATTCCCTAAAACCAGTTTTTCTTTTTCATATACAAATACATGCCCAGCCCCATTACTGATAAACCTCCCAGGAATATAAAATAACCGTATTTCCAGTGTAACTCCGGCATAAATTCAAAGTTCATTCCATAAATACTCGAAACCAGGGTCATAGGAATAAAAATGGTTGATACCAGAGTTAATGTTTTCATAATGCTATTCATGCGATTGGCATTATTGGCCATTAGCAAGTCCATCATGGAAGATATCATATCGCGGAAACTATCGATTGACTGGGTTAAAAACGAGAGATGATCGTAAACATCGCGAAGATATTGGCGCGTGTATTCGCTGATAACTCCCGATTCTTCACGCGTAAGATACCTTAATTCTTCTTTTAAGGGATTTACCATTTTCCGGAGCAACATCAGATTTTTCTTTAATCTGAGAAAATCGTGCGAAAGCTCATTGGTAGGATTATCGATCAGTAGCTTTTCGAGGTCTTCCATTTGTTCCTCGGTATTATCAAGCAGAATGTAGTAATTGTCAACAATATGATCGATAAGCAGATAGCAGAGATAATCTTCCTGCCGGGTGCGTCCTTTTCCTTTACCGGTTTTCAGCCGTTCAATGATGGGAGAGAATAAATCAGTTTCTTTTTCTTCAAAAGAAATCAGAATATTGGCCCCAAGATACAGGCTTATCTGCTCTGATTCAATCATCTGACTGCTTTCGCCCCAGGTCAGGTTTTTAAGTGTGACAAACAGGCTTTTATCGAGGTCTTCGATTTTAGGCAGATGTTCAACATTAAAAATATCTTCAAATATTAAAGGATGTATCCCGAAGTGATCAGCCAGTTTCTGAAGCCCTTCCGATTGATTAAATCCTTTGATGATTATCCAGTTAGTAGTGGTTTCGCCCTGGAGCTCAATGGCTTTTTCGACTGAAATATTTTCGTATGCCTGAAAAGCCTCATCATCATATACAAGCATATTGATACGCGTATCACCTGTATCCGACCCGGTATATACAGGGCTTCCCGGAGGCATACCGGCTTTCTTGCTCAGGCGTCTTTTCTTCATTTGGCGTATTTGTTACTATTTTACAAAAGTAGGGAAATCGGTCAGATGATTCCCTTATTGAATTTTAATGCATCCAATAAAAAAAACCGGCCTCATCGAAACCGGTTTTTACTATAAGCATGAAGAGTAGAATTATTTCTGTGCCTTCAATAAATCCCTGATTTCAGCCAGAAGAATTTCATTTGCCGGAATAGCCGGAGGAGTTGAAGGTGCTTCAACTTCTTTCTTTTTGGTTGCGTTAAATCCTTTGATAAGCATAAAAAGGACGAAAGCAATTACAAGGAAGGATATAATAGCCGATAAAAAATTACCGTACTTTACAGCTCCCCAGGTCAACGCGGCAATGTCTTTAACTCCAGCCGCATCAAGTGCCGGATTTAATAATAATGGAGTAATTACATCAGCGATAAGGGAATTTACGATGGCACCGAAAGCGCCTCCAATAATTACAGCAATAGCCAGATCGACTACATTGCCTTTCATAATAAAATCCTTGAATTCTTTAACTAGTGCCATTTTTGTTTTTTGTTTATGGTTAATATTAGGTTAATTGGTAATCGTTAAGTTATTTATGCGACATAGTATATGCAAAGCCAATGCTGAGGCTTTCTCTGAATTGAGTTCTCGGTCCGTGAACAATGCCTTCTTTGTCAATGAAATTAATATTATCGTCGTACATGAGCATAGTAGCAAGATTCAATGAAATATATTTATTCACTTTCATCATAACGTTGTTCTCCCAGCCGACAATAATATTTTGTGGGTTATGGCGGTAATCGGAGAATAAATCAAGTTTCGACATCAGGTTTATGTTTTTAGCGATGTCTTTTTTGAAAATAGCATTCACCGATGCCCCGATTTGCCAAAGCGTTGTATTACCGTCAAATATGCCGTAAGCACCTTCGGGTCTGCTGGTAAGTGATTTGTCATTTACTACGGTTAAACGCGCACCGATTGGTGAGATTAAAACTGAGAAATAATCAACAGGTTTATAATTCATACCTATTGAAAACTGGAAATAACCCGGAGCCATAAATTTGGAAATATAATTGGAATCCGGATAATTATAGCCTTTGTCAAATTGCGAACTGAATGAAAACAATCCTGCATAATCCCAGTTTTTCCATGCATAAATGCCTCCTTTGGAAACCAGGTTTATTTTGTCGTTGATCTTACGCCAGCTGGGATATGTCTGCTGCATATAAGAAATTCCATAGGCCAGGCCAAGGTAATTATTCCAGGAAACTTTTCCTTTGGCATAGTCTTTAAAAATATTGACCATTCCACTAACGGCAAGCGAATTTTCGCCTCCGGCAGACCAATTTGAATAGGAAGTTTGAGTTAATCCCAGCGAAAATTCATATTTTGATTTCCAGGAAGTATCAGCATCCTGGGCAAGAACGGTATATTGAATACTACAAAATAATAGGAATAGGAAAAATGTAATTTTTCGCATAAGTATTTTTTTAGGCTAATTAATTTGATTTACTATTCAAAGTTATAACAATATAAAAGTAAATGCAAATGATTTTTTTAATCATTTTAACTTTACAAGTTTATATAAACAAGTAATAGTCAGTAATTGTTTGACGGTTTCACTAAAAAAATCAAAATAGTTGCAAACAGATAATATATGAGGAGAGAAAAAGGTTTTTTCAGATAAACGAAATTATATTTTTTTTAAGTCCGAAGTTTTAATCCAACCAATGCTCCCGTTCGAAATCCGGATTTCCTGCCACTCGGCAACCACATCCATTAATTTTACTTTTGTGCCTTCATGAAGAACAAAAATATCTTTACTGTTCTCATCGGGCGAGCTTTTAATATTTACGGTCGGCGCAAACACAATTGCTTCATGATTGCCTGTAATATAACGATTACGTTGTGAAGCAGCTAAAATGCCAATACTGAAAAGTAAAAACAACGTTATCCCCGACCAGAAACTGAATTTGCGGACCAGCAGATTTGGCACTGCAATGTATAAGGCAATAAGAAGCAGCGCAAGGGTAAGAAGCATAATATTTACCGCCGCAAGAACATCAATATCCATTATATTAAGCAGTTGCTTCCACCAACGTTTATAGAATAACTCAGGCACTGTTTCAACTTTGTCGATTAGCTTGTTGTTAATTACTTCAATGTTATGCCTGATATCATCATTATTCGGCGATAACTTTAGAGCTTTTTCGTAGTAGAGAATGGCTTCGGTAGTTTCATTGTTTCTGTAATATGCATTCCCGAGATTATAATACAAGGCATACGATTCATATCCCTGGTCCAGGATTTTCCCATACAATTTAATTGCTTCGGGATAATGCATGCTGGTGTATGCCTTTGCTGCCTGGGCTGCCAATTGATCAGGATTTTGACTTTTTGCATGAAATGCGATTAACAGCATCGCTGCAAATAAGACTGCTATCTTTTTACATTTCATTTTGGGGATTCAGTTAAAAGTTAAAAGTTAAAGGGAATTCGGTATTCAACCAATTGTTTCAGTGTTTCAGCATTTCAGGTCGCTGGGCGAAGCCGAAGCGCAGGATTTCAGAAAGTGCAGTCGTGTAGTCGTCAAGTCATGTAATCGTCATTCAAAATCATCAATCCCCTCAATCCCCTCAATCCCTTCTATTTCAGCACCTGTTCCGTCTCAGTAATAGTCTTAATCGCAAGGTCGTATAGCTGCTGCATGTTCAGCGCTTTTCCGGGAGCAGCATAGCGGGCATAGTTGCAGTCGTGCAGGGTCGTCATGAAGCGCTCGGTTAAGTCATTGTCAACATGCCGCATTTCGAGTTGCTCCCGGGCAGTATCCATCGAAAGCAGCGACATAGGGATATTGAATTTCTGGCTGATATATCCCCACAATGCGAATGCAATTTCCTCGTGAAATGCATCATGCTGACTGCTGTCGAGAAGCTTTTTAGCTTTAATCAAACGTTTTACAGCAATGCGCGTGGCCTTTTTGCGTTGCATCAGCAAGGCATCTCCGTGCAAGCGGCTATTCCGCCGGAAAAGCAAAAGGAAAATCAGAAAACCGATAACCGGCAGTGCCAGCAATATCCAATATAAAGATTTGCCGTATAATCTGTTCCCTGTAAGGTGTATATTAAGAGGCGCTTCCATCAGGTAACGGATGTCGTTGCCAAGGTATTTTACCTCGGCCTGGTTACCTGCTTCTGCTGAGGCGCCGGTACCTTTATGAACTTTAATATTGAACCTTTCCGAATTGAGGACAATATAATCTTTTTGTATTGGGTTAAAATATGAGAAATGTATCGGATCAATGGCGAAATTGCCGGAAGCCCTGGGAATTATGAGGTACTCGTACGTGCGGGTCCCTGAAGTACCTCCTTTGGTAGTGAAGTTGTCAATAATTTTAGGGTCATAGACTTCGAAATCGGGAGGAAAATTAATAACCGGTTTTTCAATCAGGCTCAGGTTACCGGTTCCTGAAACGGATACTTTCAAAGTGATTCCGTCATTGGCATTTACCTCAGCCCTGTCAACATGGGCTTTCATAGTGAATTGTCCGACTGCGCCTGTAAAATCAAGAGGTTTACCCGCAGCAGGCAGAGGTTTTACATTAATGTTGATAGGATTCGAGTGAAGAGACTTTCGGACATTTTGATAATCGTTTCCGAAAAATGAATCATCCATCAGATTTTTAAAAAACGGATCATTCCCGAAAAAGGGATCATCTGCAAGGGCGTTTTTTGATTTTACTTTCACCTGGTAAATTACATTCTGCACCAGTTGGTCAATAGTGAGAACCCCCGATTTTTGAGGATAAAGAGCGGCCTTGCGTAGTTCTGCTACTATATATTTCTTGCCGTTATAATTTTCTGTGTACTGAGGATATTGTGTAGCATCTTTCAATAAATCCTGTGCCCAAAATCCGGGATATGAAGGAATTTTTTCGGGCGCATCGATCTGTAAGCGATTGGTAGGGGTATAAAGCTTGAAGGTTACTATGACGAGTTCGCCTTGGTAAGGGTCATGCTTATCAACAACAGCTTTCAGGAAAACATCATTGCCGATATCGTCTTTTAAAGGTGCCTGTTCCTTGCCCTGGGGCTGGGACTGGGTATTGCCCTGGTTTGGCTGTGCCTGCCGTTGACTTTGATTAAGAACCGTTATTTGCAAAGTGTTAGACATGTAACGTTTTCCCTTTACAGTAATTATACCCTGTGGGATGGTAAAAGTACCTGCTTTATTTGCCTGAAGTATGAATGTAAAAGACATGGAACTTGAATATTCAAGTTTGCCGTTTATATTCATAATATTCTGCCCGCTCGACACCATAGGGCCGTTGAGAATGTCGAAGTTTGTGATCTCCGGGCTCATGAAGTTACTTCCTTCGGCGTTGATGGTAAAGGTAAGCTGAAACTGCTGTCCCAGATAAACCTTGTTGGGAGCCTGCGATGCAAAACTGATGTCCTGTGCAAATAGTAAGCCAGGTAAAGCAAGAAAGAATAGAAGTATCAGTTTCTGTTTCATTTATTCAGGTTATTTCAGTACGGATAATTAGTTGTATCGTCCTGGAATTTAATTGCTGTAGGTTTTTCGTTAGTTAAAACTCTTTAATAAGTCAAACTTTTATCCCACAAAGCTACAAAATACACTAAGGTAAAGTAAATTCTCTCTGTACTCTACCGTCATCAATCCCATCAATCCCATCAATCCAAATGTCTCCTTGTCCCCTTGTCTCACCATCCCCCAGTCTCTCAGTCTCTCAGTCCCTAAAGTCCCTCAGTCCCACTCACCCTTCCTCATCTACCAATCCTTCTCCGGCTGATTTTGTGACGAGGTATTTTGTTTGTTTTTTGTCTTATCGAGAGTGCGTTTCTCGTTGTTATTCATGGCGTTAAGCATGCGGTCGGCATCCTGTTTCGACATATTGGGCTTTGGCTGCTGTTGTTGTTTCTGCTCTTGCTGTTTTTGCTCCTGCTTTTGTTGCTGCTTCTTATCCTGCTGTTGCTTTTTCTGCTGCTGTAATTTTGTCATCGCATACGAAAGGTTGTAACGTGTGTCTTCATCTTTCGGATTCTGTCTTAAAGCCATTTTATACGCATCAATACTCTCTTTATATTTTTTATTTTCGAAAAGCGAATTCCCCATGTTGTAATAAACATTTGATTTTGAAGCCTCATTATTATCCGTCTGGGTAAGTTTTTTATATTGGGTTAGTGCTTCATCGTAATTTTGTTGTTTATAAAGTGAATTGCCAAGATTAAAAATGGCTTTCGGTGAGTTTGGTGATTTTGTGAGTGCTTTACGATAGTCGATTTCAGCTTCTTTAAAATGCCCGTCATTATATTTATTATTACCTGAACGCACCAGTTTCTGAGCAGGTTGTGCAAACACCACGCTCACAAAAAAGACAAGAAACAGGATCAGTTTACTTCTCATCGGTTTGTAGTGGATTTAGAACTGAACAATTTAATTTTACCTGCCAGGCGGCCCTTGCGGTCAGCGATTAAAACTTCACCCAGAATCAGTATCAAAGCTGCAAGGATAAAAACCTGGAACCTGTCCTCGTAATCAGAGAAAAAGGCTTCGTTGTATTCGGCTTTTTCAAGTTTATTTATTTGGTCGAATACATCCTGAACTCCTGACTGAGAGTTATTTGCCCTGACAAAAATTCCCCTGCCTGCTTTGGCAATTTCCTGAAGCATTGGTTCATTAATGCGGGTTATTACCGTAGTTCCTGACGCATCTTTTTTATAACCTATCTGAGTATTGCCGCTGTAAACAGGAATAGGCGCGCCTTCGGGCAATCCTATGCCTATTGTGTAAACCCTGATGCCTTTTGCGGCAGCATTTTGTGCAGCTTCTACAGCGTTATCTTCATGATTTTCGCCATCCGTTATTACAATTATAGCCTTGCTTTGTTTTGTGTTTGCAAAGCTTGATGCGCTGGTTTCGATGGCATCGCCTATAGCGGTTCCTTGTACCGGAATCATTCCGGGATTTACGTTGGCGAGAAAAAGCCGTGTGGCAGAATAGTCAGTGGTAAGTGGCATTTGCACGTATGCTTTCCCTGCAAAAACTACCAAACCTATACGGTCGTTATCCAACTTACCAAGCAAATGGATTATTGCCTGTTTTGCTCTCTCGAGCCTGTTGGGAGTTATGTCCTGAGCCAGCATACTGTTCGAAACATCAAGGGCAAAAACCATATCAACTCCTTTACGTTTAATTTTTTCGAGCTTTGAACCGGTTTGGGGATCTGCCATGGCAACCACAATTAATAACCAAGCTAGCGACCAGATCATGAATTTCAGAATTTCACGTGTACCCGAGTATTCAGGAATCAGACGCATCATCAGGTTCATATCTCCAAAGGAAGCAAGCGCTTTTTTCTTTTGTTGGCGGGCATACACAAATAGCAGCACCAGCAGCGGGATAAGCAGCAGCAAGTATAGAAATTGTGGATGAGCCAGTCGAAACATATAAATTACTTAAAGGTTAAGGTACGAGTTTGAGAACAAGGAATCGAAATACAAATTCAAGAGTCAGCAAAATCAGGGCAAGAATAACAAATGGCAGGAATTCTTCCTTTTTACGGTTAAATTCGGTGACATCTATCTTTGATTTTTCGAGCCTGTCAATTTCTTTATAAACTTCCTGGAGTTTTTGCTTGTTGGTAGCCCTGAAATATTTTCCGTTGGTAAGTGCGGATATTTTCTGTAGCAAAGCCTCATCAATCTGCACCTCCATGCGCTGATACTGTACTCCGAATTGAGTGCGCACCGGGAAAAGTGCTGTTCCTATAGTTCCAACACCTATTGTATATATCCTGATTCCGTAAAGTTCGGCCATTTCAGCCGCTGATTGTGGGTCTATAGATCCCATATTGTTTACACCATCGGTGAGAAGGATAATAACCTTGCTCTTTACTTTGCTCTCTTTTAGTCTGTTAACTGCGGTCGCAAGTCCATCACCAATGGCAGTTCCATCATCAATCATACCGCAACTAATTTCTTTATAAAGGTTGATAAGCATAGCATGATTTGTAGTAAGCGGACATTGTGTGAAACTTTCACCGCTGAAGACTACCAGTCCAATGCGATCGTCGGGACGGCTGTTGATAAATTCAATTCCAACTTGTTTGGCTGCTTCGATGCGGTTAGGCTTCAAATCCTCTGCCAGCATCGAACTCGAAATATCGGTGGCAAGCATAATATCAATTCCTTCAACGCTAATATCCTGCCGGTTCATATTGGTCTGTGGTCTGGCAAAAGCAAGGATAAGCAAAGCTAAAGCCAACATCCGGAATCCGAAAAGGCTGTATCTTGCATAGTGTTTCCATCCCTTGGTGGAAAGTTTAAAGGCAGCTGTTGACGAAAGTTGAACCGGAACAGAATAATGCCTTATCCTATACCAATACCAGGCTATGGCTCCTGGTATCAGCAGCAGTAACCATAAGTATTCGGGGTCGGCAAAGTGGAGTTGGGCTATCATGCTTTAATTTCAGGAACAGGGGTTTCAATAGGGCTATCTTCAACTTTTTTAGTTTCAGCTGCTACAGCAACGGGTTTGGTTTCTTCGATGAATTGCCGTGACTGGGTCATGCTTAATTCATTTTCTTTACGGAGTGGCACAGCTTTGGCAAATTTTGCATAATCTGCCTGCATAAGAATATTTGTAAGGATTTGGCGCGAATCAGGCTTAAGCCCCGCAGTATCATAAGCTGAAAGAATTTCTGAAGTTATCATTTCCATAGCTTCAATTCCATGTTGCTCATGCAGATAATGCCTGATAATATCCGTTAATTCCGAATAATACTCCTTAATCTTTCCCTCCTGCCATAATTTTTTCTCTTCGAGCTCATGCAAACTTTGCAACGCGGATTCCCAGGGAGGACCAGGTGCGCGGGTCAATACCGGGAAAAGTGGTTTGTTGATCCGTTTACGCCAGAAGTAATACCATATCAGCCCGATTATCAAGCCTAAAATGGCAGCTCCGCCTATGTAGGGAACAAGTTCTGCAAATGTAAGTGGCGCCTTTATCGGGCCTTTTATATCTCTGATTGACTTGGTGGTATCAACTTCAACCGCCCTTACTTTCAGGTAAACGCCTTCTGATAAAAGTTCGTGCCTGGCAGTGTCGCCAGCATATGCATAATGAATGGTAAACGGTGGAATGTAATGAAACCCTGTATCGAAGGAAGTGATAACAAGAATCTGATTATAATTGACAAATTCTTTTCTGCTGGTGCCGGCAGTATCCACTTTCGATTTCGATGATACTTCAATTGCTTTAGTAAGAGTATCGGCTATTCCAGGCCAATAGATTATAGCCGATTTTGGAAAGGTCGCATTTAACCTGAGCTGAACCCTTTCGCCTATCCTGATGGATGAAGTATCGAGGCTTAAAACAGCCTTTTGAGCGGAAACTTTCCCGGTTGAAAATGCAGTAACAACCAGTAAAAGCCCGAATAAGAAAATATTCCTGAAACTAATATTTAAATTCTTCTTCATCCTCAATGCCTCATTTCGCGTAATGTGAATAGTTTCATCAATGATTTAACATAATCTTGACCGGTAATAATGCCTGCCGTATCTGTTCCTGACCTTTTAAATATCCCGTCAATTATCTTTTCATGGTTTTTCCACCATTCACTATAGTTCTCCCGCACTTTACTACTCGAAGTATCAACCCATACCCGACCAGATGTTTCCTTATCATACACTTCCATCATGCCAATCGAAGGGAGTTCCGCTTCACGCGCATCATAAATCCGGATTGCTACAAGGTCATGCTTTCCGGAAGCTATTTTAATTGCAGGTTCGAAATTATGATCAATAAAGTCGGAAATTATAAATGCAGTGCAGTGTTTTTTAATGGCATTAGTGAGGAAACGCAATGCTTCGGACAAATCTGTACCCTGGCTCTCTGGCTTAAAATCAATAAGTTCGCGGATAATCCTCAGTATGTGTGACGTTCCTTTTTTGGGAGGAATGAATTTCTCAATCTTATCGCTGAAAAATATGACACCCACCTTGTCGTTATTTTGTATAGCCGAAAAAGCAAGTACTGCCGCAATTTCGGTCATTAGCTCTTCTTTAAAAGATCCCTTGGTTCCGAATTCGTTGGAGCCACTTACATCAATCAGCAGCATGACCATCAACTCGCGTTCCTCATCAAATATTTTGAGGTATGGGGTGTGAAACCGTGCAGTCACATTCCAGTCGATGTTACGAATATCGTCACCAAACTGGTATTCGCGCACTTCGCTGAAAGCCATACCGCGACCTTTAAACGCAGAATGATAATGCCCCGAAAATATATTTCGCGACAAGCCTCTGGTCTTGATCTCGATGCGCCTTACTTTTTTAAGAATTTCAGCGGGTTCCACAGTGTTTATTATTATTGATGGATTTACTTGAAGTTGTTATGCGAAGTTTAAACCTTAATAAATTTTCTTTTAGGAATAAAGATTAACGATTTTCTATTTCTGATGCACCTATATCAAAAGTATTACTTCTAAAATCTCAATCCTTTGCTCCTTATTCTGAAACTTTTACAATTTCAAACTTCAGTTTGCCAGGCTCTAAGTCCCGGTGGCTATTCGTTTAGGGTACTTCAACCGAATTAAGAATTTCGTTGATAATATCCTCGGATGTAATATTTTCGGCTTCAGCCTCGTAAGTAAGCCCGATCCGGTGGCGCAATACATCATGTGCAACTGCTCTTACGTCTTCAGGAATTACATACCCGCGCCGTTTGATAAACGCCAGCGCTTTGGCAGCCATAGCCAGGAAAATACTTGCCCTGGGCGAAGCGCCGTAGCGGATCAGATCTTTGAATTTCTTTAGGTTGTAATCTGCAGGGAAACGACTTGCAAATACGATATCGGTAATATAATTTTCAATTTTTTCGTCGAGGTAAACTTCTTTCACTATTTCCCTGGCACGCTGAATATCAGCTGGTTTCAGGATTTTTCGTGTCGAAAGAATTTCATTGTTGATGTTTTGCCGCAGTATCAGCTTTTCTTCTGATTTCAGCGGGTAAGTAATTACCAGTTTAAGCATGAAACGGTCAACCTGTGCTTCAGGCAAAGGGTAAGTGCCTTCCTGTTCAATAGGGTTTTGCGTGGCAAGTACCAGAAAAGGGTCGGGGAGGGGATACGTTTTATCACCTATGGTAACTTGTTTTTCCTGCATAGCTTCGAGCAGTGCGCTCTGTACTTTTGCAGGTGAACGGTTAATTTCGTCAGCCAGGATAAAATTGGCGAAAATCGGACCTTTACGAACCATGAATTCTTCGCTGCGCTGGCTATAAATCATGGTGCCAATTACATCGGCAGGAAGCAAGTCGGGAGTAAATTGTATCCTGCTGAAACCCAGGTCAATCGAATTGGCAAGAGATTTAATGGCAAGCGTTTTTGCCAGGCCGGGAACACCTTCGAGCAGAATATGCCCGTTCGAAAGCAAACCGATAATCAATCGTTCAATCATCTGTTTCTGTCCAACAATCACCCTATGCATTTCAAGGGTAAGCATATCAACAAATGCACTCTCGCGCTGTATCTTCTCGTTTAATTCACTAATGTTGGTTTCTAACATCGCTTTGCTTTATTTTAGTAGTGCAAAAGTAAAAACTGACCTTCATCAAGCCCTCCTGTAGGCTGTTAAAAAATGTTAATGGGTCATTGTTTCGAGCAACTTTTAACAAAATGAGACTTTTCTGACGTTTATCCTGAAAACGAGGTTTGTTTAGGGAAAAGATAATAATTTTATTAAAATGGGGATAAGTTAATGGTTAAAGGAAAATAGTTTTTGCAAAATAAAGATTCAATATTCCACGTATCTCTGTGAATTTAATCCTTAATACGTTAAACCCTTCCAGTGTTTCAAACTCTGGAAGGGTTTAGTGCCCTGGTAGACAAAACATGAATTTAACCCTTGATTCGCATTATTCACTATTTTCTCTTCCCTTTTTGTCATCCTGAGCGAAGTCGAAGGGCCCTTGTCTCCATTATCCTTATTTAATACCCAACTTCTTACTGATTTCTTTAGGAATCGCATCTTTATGAATCATTATGGCGATGGTATTCAGGCGAATATAAGCTTCCGACATGTTCAGATAGCCTCCATAGTTGTTGCTTTCAGCAGCCCACGAATTTTTCGTCCTGAAATAACGTTTGCCGTTCTGATCAGTAACTGTTCCTGTTATATGCATCAGGTGGTCGTCGGTAGTTGAAAGGTTGTCGAAAGCAGCCTGGCGCATTTCTGTAGTAATGATTTTCTCGGGAACCGGTTTTTCGAAATTGTAAAACTGCGCCTTCCGCTCTTTTTCCGAAATTTTCTCCCACTTGCTACGTTCGGTGCCCGACATGTTTTCTATATTTGTCTCAGGCACAATTGCGAGCCCGTTCTTATGCGAGAAGCCCTTGTCGCTTACATCGCCATCCCAGTCAATCGTGTAGCCTTTGCTAAGTGCGTAATCCATAATCCGGATCAACTCGTCGGGAGGCACATTGTAATAACTTCCGTTGGCCCAGTTATCAGGAATTTCGAGCACAAAAGCTGAATAATACGGATGATGGGTATAGGAAGTAAATTCAAAATAATCATCAGGATTTATTTTTTTAGCAAATTCAACCGCGTTTGTATTAGCTTTTCCAAAAGTAGCAGGCACCTTGCCTAGGTATACATCGAGAACATCTGATATGGTATTGCTCCATTCAGGGGAAAGCTTACCAGCGGGATTTTTTGAGATGGCTCCAACCATTGCCTGGAGCAGGGCATCCAGTTCCCGATGGTTTGGTTTGATTTGGCCATTTGCCAATCCTGAATATGCAGCTTCTGTGATCATGCCGTATTTCCGGATCACATTCATAACATCATGTGCCTGCCCGCCCTCACCAAAGTTCGCCATACCATGCAGGCGTACATAATTTATTGCCTTCGCTTCGTAGGCCTCTCGTACCGAAAACATCTCCGAAAGGTCAAAAGTGTCCTTGGTTGTGCGTAGCAATTCCGATTCAATAAATGAAGTAGTGGCATAACTCCAGCACGTTCCTGTGGCCGACTGGTCTTTTACGGAGGTTGCCGGCAAGTCAATCACTTTCGTGAAAACGTATTTTGCTGGTAGAGTATCCTTTGCTTGTTGAGCGTAGGTTTGAAATCCAAATGTAAGCGCCAGGATACCAGTGAAAGCGGGTTTTAAAATATTTATCATGATCTTATAAAATTTAATTTAAGGCAAATATAAGTAAAGCTTTGTTTTACATGCTACAAGAATTAAATAATCTTGATAAATGCAAAAGACCTCCGGAAAAATTCCTCCGGAGGTCTCTTATACTGATGTTTACGAGAATGCTTCAGTTATTCTTTGAAGATATACCGTTACAATTTTATTTTGTACCAAGGGCAGCAATTGAGTTATTCAACAATGCCATGGTGAATTTGGTATTGTGAATACCTAAACTGTATTCTCTGAGGCAAAGTTGGAAGTTAATAACCGCACCCATTTGAGCGTTGGTCAGGGTAATTTTTGGTAAAGCGGTATTGATGTCTTTCTGAGCTTGTGTAAATCCGTTTGTGCTTGGATTTTGGAATTGGCCACCTGGGTTATTCGCTGGTCCGGTAGGATTATTAACTGGATCATAAATGTTCATATAACCGTCATAATTGTTGGCTGTTTTACCATACCAAAGATTGGATGCTGCATCTGAATTCCTGTTCATAATGTCAACTCCGCCAACTTTAAGTTTAGCTGCCAGGTTATTAAGAGCAGTTTTTGCGGCGGTCTGGGTAGCAGTTATTGAACTTGCGTTATAACCAGTATGACAACCTGATTTATTACATCCTGCAAAGTTGCCTGCAGCTACAAAGGTATGTCCTCCTGCTCTGCCAGTCTGTGTAGCCATATGGCAATCCTGACAGGAAGCTGCTGCCGTATGGGTCGAGTTGATATATGCATCTCCGGGGAAGCGAACGCCACCCATACCTGCATATATAGCTCCAACAGTACCGTAGTGAGTATGCAACCTGTAGCTAGGTTTTGCTTTGTTCAAACCGTTTGCTTGCGCTGCATCATAGAAAACTACTGATGGGAAATTAGCCAAACTATCATAGTTTAGTACATTTCCATTGGTGTTCGAATTGGTGAACGGACGTGGTTGGTGACATTTAACACATAAGTTACCGATATGTCCGTCAGCTGGAAGGTCAATAGTTTGTGCACCGCCATTAAAGGTCATAGCAACAGGAGCAACTGTTGTGAGTGCTGGTAAATCAGCGGTTGTGTAGGTGGTGTGTAAACTGCTGTGACAAGTTACACAGGTTATCTCACCAACTGACTGAGTTGCTAAGGTTGCATAAGGATTCGAATACTTATTTGTAGTTGTGTTAAGAACAAACGCTACCGGAATCTTGTTTTGAACCACATACAGGAAAGCTTGGGATGTGTGGCAAGGTGTACATGAAGTGTTACCAGCTTCACCAAAAGCAGCTTCACCATATTTGTGTTTGGATAATTCAAATTCGGTTGCAGCCAGTTCAACTACTGCAGGAGCATGACATTGGACACATGTGGCAGTGCCATTTGTACCATCTTTACCATCTTTTCCATTGCTTCCGTCTTTACCAGCAGTACCCATAGGTCCTTCTTTGGTACAAGCTGAGAAGATACTGGCTCCGATAAACAGGAAGCCCATACCTAACACTAAGAGATTTTTTTTCATAAGTTGTTGATTTTGTTTTGTTTATGTTTGATTATTAGGGTTTCTTTTTAAGTTTCAAATTCAGCTTTACCTGTGATTGAAATAACATGCAAATATGTTATTATATATTTGCAATTATGAAAAATTAACGCTGATATATTCATCGGCTATAGAAGTAATATTTACAAGTTTGCGTTGATATATGTCAACCATAAAATATAACTACATATGATATGGAGTTGCTTATATTTTCGCAGATGCAATTATTCATAAAGTACCCTGTGGCAATCGGAACACAATGCTGTTTTCCATTTTCCCCTTATATCAACAGGATGAACAAATTCCATTGAATTGCCTAAAGGAACAGTCTGAACTTTTCCTGTTGGTCCCTGAGCCAGGAAACTATGGCACATATCACAATTCCGGGAAATGGTTTCCCCACTGGCAGTTTTATGCGTGCCCGAATGGCATCTGAAGCAGCCATTCGACTCAAGGTGACCAATATGATCCAGGTATTTTGACGATTCAACTTTCATAAACGGGAAAACATTTTTATCATACTCCGCCAGCATAGCAGGTATTGCTTTATTTATGCGATCAGCATTTTTAGCATAAGCTTCGGGCTGCTCTGTTTTATAATAATTTAGTACAGCTTTTTTGATTTCCATATGAGCTGTATCCTTGGTGCTGTATGATACTTTCAATGCTTCCATAGCCGCCATTTTAATGTAAGGAATATCCTTGGGAATTAATCCGGAAACCATGGCATTATCAATAAAGTTAGGCGCTGATAAATATTTGTGCGAAGGACGGTTATGACAGTCCATACAATCCATTGTCCGGTGTTCAAGAGTATCCATTGCTTTTCGGTCAACCGGATTTTCCTCATCCATAAATATTTTTACTTTCCCGGTTTTCAAATCAGTTAGTTTAACCCAGGGAATACTTTCCCGGTCACGTGTACCGGCTATATATTCAATTTTAAAACCTTTGTTAATGTGCCAGTGTATACCTTCCGAAAGACCTTTGGCGCTATATTGAGGGCCTATTTTCATTAATAATGAAGCATTCCACTCTGTATTTGCTGAATCAGCAAGATACGATCGAAGATTCCGGAGTTTTTGGGAATAAAATTTTTCGGGCCAGTGGCATCTTTCACAAGTCTCACTTGCAGGGCGTAAGTTATGGATCGGAGTTTCGATCGGCGTAGCATATTTCTTAAAAATAACTGAATATACCTGGTACAAGCCTGAGAGTTTCGATTTAACATACCAGCCGGCTCCTTCACCTACATGGCACTCAACACACTTTACATTGGCATGCGACGAATTTTGATAAGCAGTGTATTCAGGTTCCATCACCCTATGGCATAATGTTCCACAAAATTTCACTGATTCGGTATAATGAAAAGCCTCGTAGCTTCCCATGGCAGTGGCAACAAGTAATACGAGCGTAATAATTGAAATCCGGATAACGGCCGTGCGGTTAATTTTGTTATTCATATCAAGGATAGGCCACTTTTGCGAATCGTATGACTGTCCTTTCATTTTTTTTCTCTTCCTTAATATCCCGAATGGAATCATCAAAAGCCCCAACACCATAAATGCCGGCGAAACGATAAATGTAAATAACCCCATGTAAGGATTGGTTTCGGATGAAAACAACGTGAAAAGAAAAAGTAAAATTATAACTATCAGGCTATTGACTGCCAATAAAAAACCAGTGATAGTTATCCAGTTATATGCGTTTTTTGGCATTTTCATGGTGTGGTGGTATTAGGTTCAGTTAAATTAGGTAGATAGATATCTATATGTATCTTTAAAACAAAAGTAAATAATAATATGAAAAGGAATTATGGAAAATGCTATTTATAAGTAGTCTTAATAATATTGGAATTGGGTTTTGATGAGAATACCTGAATTTATTTATGGACGGGAAAATCTGTTTTATTTTCCTGATTTTCAAAATAGAATATAGAGGTATTGTGAAGTTATATTCTTTAACGATAGATCACTTTTATTGATTTTGTTCTATTCCTGATAATATGCCACTATCTGTATATGCAAAATTCGGAATCATCACCGACAATTAATACATAAAAAAAAGGTGCTCATTTCTGAACACCTTTTTTATCAATAATCTGATAAAAGATTATTTTAAGCTTTTAATATAGGCAACAACAGCCCATCTGTCGGATTCATCTGTGATTTTCTTTTCAAAATTAGGCATTTCATCTCTGCCATTAAATGACATGAAATAAACATCTCCATCAGATTGAGCTTTGAATTTAGCATCTGCAAATGAAGGTACAATTGTTTTTAGGGTAGCAGATTTTGGACCATCACCTAATCCTTTGGCGCCATGGCACGATTTACAATGTTGAGCAAACATAGTCTTACCCACGCTGGCAATAGTTGGATCACCCGCTTTAACGGTGCTCTTCATTGATTTGTATTTAGCAGGGATTGTCCAGGGTCCACCTGCTTTCTGAGCCATAGCAACATTAGCTGCGATGAAAATAATTGCTGTAAAGAATATTGCAGCAAAGCGATTTGACGTTTTCATGTTTAATTGATTTTAGATACGATTAGATGAATTGCAATTTTCATTCCAAAGGTACAAAGGAAAATTTTATAATGGTTGATTTTAAATAGAATTATCTAAGTATGTTGATATATTATTTTTCTGACAGGATTTTGTCAGGACAATAAAAAAATGAATCACCATTGCTGTTATAAAGGTTATGGCTGAAGCTACCATTATAAACTGCCCGAATTTATCAACATTATTTTAAGAGTCGCGGGGAATACATCCTGTTATTAAACCGATTATTGCAAAGATCAGGTTGGATGTGGCGGTTTGCTTTAGCAGAATGCATTTGCCAATTGTTAGTAAAGCTTCGTTAATAGCAGGAGCAGGCATAAAACAAAAATCCCGGTTTCAGAAACATCCTGAAACCGGGATTATTGTTAATATTATTATTAAGGTAGTACGTTAAGCTAATTTTGATTGATCTGAAAGTTGTGATCAATTCCTGACAAAGGATTTATTTCAAATTTCCGGGATTTTAATGTGATTCGTGGAAACCGTTGATCATACTTTTAAAATTGCTTACAAAAGTTGCCCCGATGGTGCAGAAATACACATGTACGAACATAAAGAAGGAAACAAAGAAACCAATGATGACATGAATAAAATCATTCACTCTCAGTCCGCTGCCACTCAGGAATTTAGTAAGCACCACTTCAGGGTATAACAATGCCCAGCCTGTTACGATTACGATTGGCACGAGCACAAACATGGCTGCAACATAAGTAAACTGTTGTAACGGATTGAATTTGCTGTCTTTTGTAACCGGGAATGGAGTAGGCTCATGTTTAAATATACCAAAGGTGTAATAGGTAAATTGTTTTATCAACCTGGGGATTAAACCTTTAAGGGTCAATTTATAAAACCGGCCATTCGGAGTAGTAAAAGTTCCAAACAAAAAAACCATGTAATTTAACGTAAGCAATATGCCACTTATATTATGCATTTTTACTGCAATATCGAAACGAATAAATGGATTTGCCGGATTGGTATATTGCATACTTACACCGGTTATGATTAAAAGTATGATTAAGATGGCATTAAAGGCATGCCACAGCCTGATCCAAACGGGATAGAGATATATTTTTCCGGACATTATTTTTTACGTTTTATGATTCTCAATGATGCATGAATTAGAATACCTGCAGCCACGCAGCCAAACATGATAAGACTTAGCAAACCCAGGTAGTAATTACGATTAGCACCAATTACATACCCTTCATTCATAATTACTCCGTTATAAAAGCCTGCTTTGCTCCGGCCTTCTTTTACTTTGTATTTATAGAGTGTGGCCATCAGGATTGAGTTGGTTGAATGACATTCAACACATCGTCTCACTGCTTTTTCTTTTGGTTGAATATTATGTGCTACCAGGATTGAATCGTTTGGTCGGGCATGACACTCAATGCATCTGACACTTTTAAAATGTAATGCCTGGTTTGGAAGCCATTGATGCTTTTTAACAATATCCGGATTTACTTTATCCGTTAGCATCTGGTATTTGGTAATATCGGCGTGGCAATTCAGGCAAATAGCATTGTCGTAGGCCACAACATCTTTTATTTTTTCATTTGAACGGGCATTGATCTTATAGGTATGCGGATTATGACACATCCAGCAGCTAAAATCTGCGCCGTGCTTTGTTGAATGCACACTTGACTGGAATTCAGATTCTATTTTTTCAAAATTGAACTTGGCAGTTACTTCATCTCCACCATGACAATCTATGCAAGTATATTTGGTTTCCATCCTCAGGCGTCCGGGATGTGGAAATGTATCGTAATCCGCTGAATGACAATCAATACATTTAAAATCTTTATGATTTGATTCAGCGAACTGTTTCCTGTTTATTATGGTTTCGATGTACATCCTTTTGGTAACATCAGTACCAGACTCAGGATTAACATATTTATATTTTGATTGCCCGTGGCATTGCAGGCACTTTTCGTTGAATTTTGCATTTTCAGCTTTTTTATCAGTCTGGGCTTTTATCGAAACGGAAGTCAGCATTATAAGCATAACTGCCATCATGAATTGCACAGAAATTTTCCGGATACGGCGTATAAAAAGTAGAGTCATTATTTTTGGAAAAATTTGGTAGAAGGAAATGTATAGGCAAAAAAAAAGAAAAGAGTGTTCAGAGTTTAACCGGAACACCCTTTTTTTTGACAACTTATTTTTTCAGGGTACGGATGTAACCTATAACAGCCCATTTGTCTGCTTCGTCAGTAATTTTCTTTTCGAAGTTAGGCATTTCGTCGCGGCCAATAAATGACATGTAATAGAGCTCGCCATCAGAATTAGCCTGGAATTTAGCGGTTGAAAAATCGCCTGTATGGGTTTTCAGGTTGGCAGCTTTTGGACCATCGCCTAAGCCTTTGGCGCCATGACATGACTTGCAATGTTTGTTGAAAGCCTCTTTTCCAACAGTGTTGATCGAAGCGTCACCAGCTTTAACAGTGCTCTTCATAGCTTTGTACTTGGCAGGAACTGTCCATGGACCGCCTGCCTTTTGAGCCATAGCCATATTGGCTGTTACAAAAATAATGGCTGTGCAAATAATTGCAAAAAGTTTAATTGAATTTTTCATTTGTTTTGTTTTATTAGTTATTACTATTTAGTACAAAAAGTATTCCAGAAAAATATTTTTTTTAGAAATTCCACAAACGTGTCATATTGAAACCTATCAGGATCCCGCCATGGAAGAAATCATTTTTGTTCCACATGGTGCTTTCCTGTGGCAGTATACCCTGTGCTGAAGCAAGATAGATATGGAAAGCATGAGCGCTGGTTGAAATTTCGATACCGGCACACAAATTTGGTTTGTTATAAACTACTGTTGAAGCAGTCGAAACTTTCTTGAAGTCATAAAGTGATTTAATGTCCAAAGGAAAGTCGCCGGATAAGATAATTGACATTTGCGGTGAGAATTTATATCTACCAGCAAATGAAACCGAAACTCTGTCGTGGTTATAAACTGAATCAACTCTGTTGTAATGCGTTAAAGCACCACCTGCCTGAAGAGAGAACTGATCGTTAAACCTGCGTGAAACAAGCAACTGGGTGTAATACGACATTCTGTTGCTGAATTTATAGGTCGAAGAACCATCGGCAGCAGGATTTTGGTCCCATTTGTTTTCTTTGCTTCCGTCAATACCAACAACTTCATAAAGTACAACTGTTACAGGGATACTGTTCGAGCGGGTTTGCTCAATTACTTTGTATTTAAGTTGTACATCCGTCATTTTATTAAATTTCATATTACCTGCGCCAATCATTAAATTTTTGGTTAAGTTGTAATTTAACCCGATACGTATGTTAGCGGCGCCATAAATACCTGCCATATCAAAATTGTTATCCTTGGTATTTATTATTCCAAAACGATGCTGAAGCACAAATTCGAGTGTTTTAGCAGAATACATTGTGGTAGTCGCAGCATCGAACAGTATACCGCTTTCGAATGCCGGACGTACTGGCTTGTCAACAGGTTTCTCCTGAACAACCGTATCGGATGTAGCATCTTCCTGCGCAAATGTTGTAGTTTGCACTGTTACAAGGGCAAAAAGCGTCAAGGCGCTAAATCTTAGTGTTTTATATATTTTTTTCATTATTTTTCTATTTTTACTAATTATAGATCACCTTAATTATTTTTAGCTCCGGCAAAAATCCAGCGATACATAAGCTGAAGTTCTGCAGCCGAAGTATGTGTGGCCATGCTTCCTCCAGGTTTGCATGAATTATACAAGTCACTTGTTTCCGGTGATTTGGCAATTACAAAAGCTGGAACAAGGGCTGAATAGGATTGTCCTGCCAAAAGGTTAGGAGGAATACTTCCTGAATGGCATGAAACACATTTGTTATTAAAAATAGGCTGTATGTCCTGTACATAGCTGATTGTGTCGTCAGCCGGTGGTATTGGAATTGGAGGTGCGGGTACAATAAAATCATATTCGCAGGCGGTTAGCATGATAAGCAATGTGCCCGACAGAAATAGTAATCTGAAAAGTCTCTTTTTCATTTGTGCTTGTTTAGGGTTTTATAACAGAGTTGCTGGTTTTAATCTGAGGTAAATGGTTGTAGTTTTTTTGGAGTACAAAGGAATACTTTTATCGCGAAATAGTTATTATTATAAATATGATTGTTTAACAATAATATTTTGATACTTATCAGTCGATAAATTGATATATGTCATTATCTTTGTGCGCAAATAAAAGCCGTTTACAAGTCTGTAAAGATACAGATTTTCGGATCACTTGATATTTACGATTTACTTTACACTTTCCAATGTGAACCAATACACTCAATATATAAAAGGTTGCAATGTATGCAAGGACAAAACAGATATGTTTGCCTGCCTTTGCCAGACTGAACTTGACCAGATCGATGATAAGCGGATAGAAGTGCATTTTAAAGCCGGTGAGCTTATATTTAAACAAGGCACACCCAATATGCATTTTCTTTGTTTAACACAAGGTAAGGTGAAGACTTATATCGAAGGATATAATAATAAAAACCTGATTCTTAGCATTGTAAAGCCAGTTGAGTATATACTTGGCCCTGGTATTTATGCTGATGAGATGCATCATTTTTCGGCTATGGCTATCGAAGATTCTGTTGCCTGCCTGGTTGATCTGGTGACATTTAAATCGCTCATCCGCGGCAATCCTGATTTCGCCGAATATTTTTTACGTAAAGTAAGTTTACAATCTATTTATAATTACGAGCTTTTTATCAGCCTCACCCAAAAGCAAATGCCTGGCCGTATCGCCGATGTGCTTCTTTATCTTAAGGATAAGGTGTACGAATGCAATCCTTTCCATACTACAGTGTCGAGACAGGATCTTGCCGATATGTCGGGAATGTCGAAAGAAAGCGCCATACGCATACTACGCGAATTTAAAGACGAAGGCATTATACAGGTAAGTGGTAATGATTTCGAAATTTTAAATATTGATCATCTGGTCAAGATCAGCCAGACGGGGTAGGGATTGAAGGGATTGATGAGATTTATGGGTTTGAAGAGTTTCAGCGTTTCATGCTTTCAGATATACAGAGTTACAGAACTAAAAGTCGCTGATCGGAGCCGAAGCCCGGGTTACAGGGTTTCGGGCCGCCGAGCGAAGCCTAAGCGCAGAGTTACAGGCCGCTGAGCGGTCCCGATGGCTATCGGGACGAAGCGCAGAGTTACAGGGTTTCAGAGTTTCAGCAGCCAGCATCATTCAATGGTTATACAAATGTTTTTCAACTCTTCAAACATTTCAAACCTTATAAACATTTCACACCATTTACTATTTATGGTTACTGTTTTCTTATACCCTGTTAACTTTTAACTTTTCCCATATAAGTTCCTGCTTTATGCGTTCCATCCTCACCCGCACGATTTTAGTAGTTTCGTTTGTAAGTTTTTTTACTGACATAGCCAGCGAAATGCTTTACCCGGTAATGCCTGTTTACTTACAGTCCATCGGGTTTTCTGTTTTATTGATCGGGCTTCTCGAAGGTATGGCCGAAGCCACGGCTGGTCTCAGCAAAGGCTATTTCGGGAATTACTCAGATAAAATGGGAAGCAGGGTGCCTTTTGTTCGCTGGGGATATACCTTAAGCGCCATTTCAAAACCACTGTTGGCCTTATTTGTATTTCCTGTGTGGGTGTTTTTTGCCCGTACCCTCGACCGGCTGGGCAAAGGTGTGCGAACAGGAGCACGCGATGCCATGCTCAGCGACGAATCCACAAAAGAGAATAAAGGAAAAGTATTTGGATTTCACAGGGCACTCGACACTGCTGGCGCAGCAGTTGGTCCTTTTGCGGCATTAATATATCTGTATTATTTTCCAGGTCAATATAAGTTGCTGTTTATTATTGCGGTAGTTCCGGGAATTGTAGCCATTGCACTCACTTTTTTACTGAAAGACAAGCAAAAAAATATAGTAGGAAAGAAATCGCCAGGTTTTTTCTCATTCCTTTTATATTGGAAACAATCTTCACAACATTTTAAGCTGCTTGTTGCCGGTTTG
>JBBRYZ010000031.1:0-32484 GCA_038237165.1 Bacteroidales bacterium
GCATTGCACATCGTGCTGTTTGAAGTGTATCCGCCAAGGTTAACCAGGATTTGAGCAGGCATATCCTGTGTATACCTGAAGCGATAAAAACTGACTCTCTCAGTGGCTGTCAATTCAACCCAGGTTTGGGGTTGTTTTAAATAAACACGCTGATAACCAGGTTGTACTATTTCATCATCATGGCTGAACGCTGATTTCCATGCATGTTGACCTCCGGTTGGATCCACTGTTAGTTTAGCCGGCATTATTTCAATTCCCGACAACATCCAGGCATGGATATTTTCAAAGCCTAAAATATCTGTTTCATTATAATTATAACCTCCGCCATTCTGATTTTTATTCCTGGTTAAAGGAGCAGCGCCAACCATTCCAAATGGAGTTGAACCGGTTATGAAGAAAATATACCTTCCCCTGTTTGTTTCGATGTAAGGATCGACCCAGCCAACATAATCCGTTTTTGCATTCCGGGCGGGATAAACTTCAATTTCAGAAAAACCGAGGTCCTTGCCGGTGCCGTCAGTAGTTTCGAAACGAACAGAAGTAACAGTTTTTGTATCAAACTTCACCAGTTTAGCGGTTCCGTCATTGGGGATTTCATTAACCCACACTATGCTTCCATCACTAAAAATAAGTCGACCGCTTGCTATGTGGTTATTAAGAGTTGGCCTGTCGAACAGCAGGATTTTATTAATTGCTTGCGGCTGCTCCCAATCCAGTTGTATCCATGGAAAACGTATATAGCCCCAATCGGTAGTGTCTCCTTTGCAAGCCCATTCACCTTTATTGGCAACTCCTATTATTCCGTCCACAATATTGTCGGCTTTAAATTGATCATTTAAAACGGAAGATGCAGTAATTTTTGCAAAAGGTGCGATATTATCTGTTCCGGCAAAGGTGTACAGAGTAAAAAAACTCAGGACTGCAAGTATGCTGATTTGTTTGGCTTTTTGTATCACGTTCCCTCTATTTAGTAACGATTTCAGAATATTTGTTTAGAGTAACCAGATTCTAATAACCATCATTTTGTTTTAAATTCCTGTTATTATCCAGCTCACGTTGTGGAATAGGGAAAAGATAACTAAAAGCAGTTGGATTGGTGTTATCGCCCTTGGCTCGTTTCACAAACTCTACCAGGTTTCCGGTACGTACCAGGTCGTACCACCGCTGGCCCTCGCTAACAAATTCATGCCGACGTTCGTTGAGCACTGCTGATCTGAATGCCGACTGATCCAGTCCGTCTACATCGGGAAGTATTCCGGTTTTTCCATTTCTTGCCCTGGCGCGCACCAGGTTGATTGCAGAATAGGCATCAACCATCGGGCCGCCTTTTGCTTCGTTCAGCGCCTCAGCATAGATCAACAGGACTTCGGAATAGCGCATCACAAAAAAGTCAGCTCCCGAAGCACTTGTGGCAGCTGGTTTATAAGCTACCTGGTCCCAGTATTTCCAGATATGTGGTTCAAATGTATAAAGGCCTCCAAAGTAATTATCAAAAAACGTTACTTCTTTCCGGTGATCACCATCTTCGAAACTGTTCAATAGGTCGGTAGTCGGCAGCATGGTTTCCGTGCCAGACGAGAACAAGCCTGGTATGGAAGGAAGTCCGGAAATTACCATTTGTGAACATTCGGAATTTACTTTTTTGTAGAATTGTACTTCAAATACCGATTCCTTACCATTTTTATTGGCCTCTTTAAAATTGCTTGCGTAGTCAGCATTCAGACCATATATTTTCGAATCTATGACCATGGCGGCTGTAAGCTGTGCGTTTTCCCAATCCTTGTTGGTAAGGTATACCTTCGACAATAATCCCAGGGCAGCGCCACTGGTTGCTCGTCCCAAATCATTTGTGCTGCTGTATTTCGACGGAAGTTTTTCTACTGCCTGGCTGAGGTCGGCAATTATCTGGTTATAAATAGCTGAAACTGAAGATTTACTTAAATAAACCTCTTCATTACCCAAATCGGGTGTAACCGGCACTGTGATAAGTGGTACTTCCCCAAACAACCGTACAAGATTAAAATAAAATAACCCTCTCAAAAATTTGGCTTCACCCATTATTCTCTCCTTGGTAACTGTATCCATTTTTATTGCCGGTACTTTTTCGAGCACTACATTGGCCCTGCTGATTCCCAGGTAAGAACCCTGCCATATTCCCGCCAGGTATGTATTTGTTGGTTTTATGTTATATGAATTATATTCCTGCAGATTAGGATCGTTTATGGTAGTTCGTGCATTGCAGTCGTCGGAGCCTATGTCCTGTATTAGCCACAGGTAGTTCGAATACTGGTTTACGGAGCCAAGTTGGTCGTATACAGAATTTATAGCGCTTAAGGCATCACCTTTAGTTTGATAGAAATTGTCATAATAGATTTTATGAGGAGCCAGATCGAGTTCCTTTTTACAGGAAGTGATTGCTGTTATAGCTATCAGGACTGCTAATATGGATACTATTTTTTTCATGGTCTTAGGTCTTGAAAATTAAAAATTGATACTTGCACCGAAAATATAGGTTTTCACCGAAGGATATGAACCGAAATCGTATCCCATACGGGTATTGTCCATGCCAAATGATCCAACTTCAGGATCGAATCCGCTGTATTTGGTAAAGGTAAAGAGGTTCTGAGCTGTAATATAGACCTTAACGCTCTTCATACTTAGGGATTTCATAAGCTTCGAAGGAAGGTCATAAGCGAGAGTTATTGTTTTAATTCGGATATAGGACCCATCTTCCAAATACCTGGTCGACATATGCAGATAGTCGGCAGTACGATTCGCTCTTGCGTATAGATTACTTGGGTTTTCAGGTGTCCATCTGTCAAGTAATTTTGTGGAAGCATTTGATAATCCATTCCCGGATTCCAATTCAAAACGATTGCTGTTCAATATCTGGTTTCCCTGACTTCCCTGTATAAACACATCGAGTGAAAAGTTTTTGTATGAAAAATTATTGCTCATACCCCAGGTGAAAACCGGCAATGCATGACCAATTATCCCCATGTCTTTTACATCAATTTTGCCATCGTTATTCTTGTCAACATACTTGAAATCGCCGGGACTGGCATCATAAACAGCAGCTTTGTCGGCTTCGGAAGTCTGCCATATCCCGTCCGATTCCAAACCGTAAAAACTGCCCATTGCCTCGCCTTCTCTTACAACGGCCCAATTGCCAATTTTTAATTTGTAGGTATCATTGTTGATGAAAAGATCTTCACCATGAAGGTCGATGATTTTATTTTTATTGAAAGAAATGTTGGCTGTTGTGTTCCACTTGAATTCACTTATGAAATTGGTTGTATTCAGTGCAAATTCCAATCCGGTATTTCTGAGTTTTCCTATATTCTTAAGATAGGAGGAATAGCCGGTTGTCCATGGCAGATTGAAATAATAAAGCAGGTCGGAAGTATTCTTGTTGTAAAAATCCACGGTGAAACCAATCCTGTTTTTAACAAAGCTTATATCAATACCAGCATCAAATTGCCGGGTTGTTTCCCATTTTAAATTATCATTTCCGGGATTATCAGGTGAAAATCCTACACCTGGAAAAGAATTATTGAAGTAATATGTCGATGAGGAAATGGTTCTTATATATGCATAATCGAAAATCCTGTCATTCCCGCTGACTCCATAACTGGCTCTCACCTTGAGGTTTGAGATTTGACTGATCTTTTTCAGAAAATCCTCTTCTGATGCCCGCCATGCAAAAGCGGCTGATGGGAAAGTTGCATACCTGTTATTTGGACCAAATTTTGAAGATCCGTCAACGCGACCGGTAACCGTAAACAGGTATTTTTCTTTCAGGCTATAGTTGATCCTGCCCAGATAGGATACCACAGCCGACTTACTGAATCCGGTCATGATGGTTGGCATGTTTGTAGCATTAGCTATGCCGTAATATCCCAATATGTCATTTGGGAATCCTGTTGAAATATCAATATACGAACGGGATTCGTTTTTCTGGAAAGTGAACCCGGCTACTGCGTTAATCTTATGAATTTTATTATAGGTTTTGTTATAGGTAAGCAGGTTTTCGAAAATCTGGTTCTGCATTTCACTGGATGCATAACGTGCCTGACCGCCGTTAAACGAACCCGAAAATACATAGTCTGGAGTGTACATATCCTGTACCGAATGGTAAATGTCTACGCCTAAACTTGTTCTGAATTTTAAGTCTTTAAGAATTGAATACTCAAGGTAAGCATTCCCGAGCAGACGGTTATTTTTATCAACAGCCTGTACATCGCGGGTAACAGCTACAGGATTATCGAGCCATCCATCGGCATTGGGATCGGTAAGAGTATATTGACCATTACCATCATAAAGAGGTAAAGTAGGATTAAATATGAGCGAGGTATTTACAACACCCGGGAAAAATCCGCCGGGAGTGTCGGTAGGTACTGTGTGTGAGCCGGTTTGAGTATAGCTCATATTGCTCCCAGCCGTTAATTTTTCACTTATCTTCCTGTCAAGATTCAGTCTGATTGAATACCGTTTAAAATCAGAACCATAAATTATCCCGCCCTGATTGTAATACCCGGCACTTAAAGCGTAGGTTGTTTTTTCGTTGCTACCCGAAAAGCTTAACTGATAGTTTTGAATCGGGGCTTCTCTGTAAATTTCGCTTTGCCAGTCAGTTCCAGTGCCTAAACTTTCCGGATTTGGGTAAAGTGGTTTATAAAAGGCAGGATCAGCATTATAGCCTGCTTCATCATAAAGTTGGGCAAATTGCGTAGCGTTCATCACCTGAATGTTCTTTGCCTTTTTTTGGGTTCCCCAGTAAGCTTCGAGTGAGATATTATCTTTCCCGGTTTTCCCACGTTTAGTTGTTATGAGTACTACCCCGTTTGCACCTCTTGCACCATAAATTGAAGTTGCAGAAGCATCTTTTAAAATCTCTATCGATTCTATATCGTTAGGATTTATGGAACTCAGTCCATTCTGAGCAGGAGAACCTATCCACGACATATCAATAGCACTTTCGATAAGCACTCCGTCAATAACATACAATGGCTCATTTCCGGCCATAATTGAATTTCCGCCGCGTATTCTCATCGACATGGCTCCTCCGGGCTGTGAAGACAATTGAGTCACCTGAACTCCCGAAACCTTACCCTGTATGCCCTGGTCGAATGAATTAACAGGTATTTTCTTCAAATCATTCGTACGGATGGAAGCAACGGAGCCGGTGAGATCACTTTTTTTAACCGCTCCATACCCGATTACAACTATTTCATCAAGGTTAACTGCTTCGCCTTCCATTTTTATATTCAGGGTGTTCGATGCAGTTATCGGAACTTCTATTGCTTTCATTCCTATAAATGTAAAAACAAGGAATTTAGCACTTTCGTCGATTTTCAGACTGTAATTCCCGTTTATATCAGTGGTTGTGCCGTTGGTGGTTCCTTTTACAATAACAGTAACTCCGGGTATTGTTTTGCCTTCCGTAGCATCAGTTACAGTGCCCGAAATGTTCCTCTGTTGCCCGAACATTGTTATCACCGACATGAAAAGAAGGAATGAAATTATTGTGCCTTTCATTTTTTCAATTTATTAGATTTTGACTTATTTGTAGCATCTTGTAGAACCAATTGTGACTAAAACGGAATATAGAATACCGCTTTTTAAAAAATTACACATCCCTCTCGCTTTCAATAGTGTACACAAAGCTATCGGCCCGATAATAACCTATGTTATATTCAATTGGGCGGCCACCGGGATCAAACACAAAGCGTTTCCTCTTCAAAATAGCATCACCTGTATTTATATTAAGTTTTTTGGCCAGGAATTTATCGGCCGCCCTGGCCGAGATTTCTTCCTTCGAGAGTTTTGCAATCACTGAATATTCTTTTTCGAGAATTTCATAAAGAGGCTTCGAAAAATCTTCGTTGCCGGTAAGTCCTACATTGGGATGGAAATAAGAAATGAAATAAACGAAAGGATATTCAATACGTCCGCGTAAACGTGACATTTTCAGAATTTTCTTGCCTTCCGGAATCCTGAAAAACTGAGCTATTTCAGCACTTGGCTCAACCCATTCGGTTCCAATTTCATAATTCTTGATCTGTATACCTTTCGAATTCATTTCCTGTGTAAAACTCAACCAGTTATTGATACGCGTATCAACACTCTGATCGGCTGCTTTGGTCCCGACTCCTTTTTTTCGGATCAGTAATCCTTCGTACACCAGTTTGTTGGTAGCCTGCCGCACTGTATTGCGCGAAATCCCCAGCTGCTTTGCCAGGCTTACCTCATTAGGAAGAAACTTGCCATTTTTATGTTCGTCCGAAGCTATGAGTTCTCTGAGCAGATTTTCAACCTGGGCATGTAAGGGAATCTGGCTTTTATGGTCAATTGAAAAAATCATCTGTTTAAATTAATTGTATTTGTATAAAGAAAGATGCTGTTTCTTTGTCTGTTTTAGTTTTTGATTAGTTTTAAGCATTTTTTACCGATGTGATAACTGTAGATTCCACTTTTAAAATTTCGCATATCAATATCAATTTCGTAAGTCCCTGGATTGAGTGTTTTGTTGACGTAGGAACCCACTTGTTTTCCTTCAACGGAATTTAGCTTCAAACTCACAAATTCCGTTTCCGTAACTGTAATTTTAACTTTAGTTACATCAGTTACGGGATTTGGATAATTCTGATAGAGTCCGACCTTCTCTGATAAATTAATTTCATGCTGGTATTCCAACACTGAAGTATAAGTAGGATCAATTATTGTGAAAGGAACCCTGATAAACCTGGGGCGGTAGACTTCAACATTTTTGAATATATCAGCGAAATTCCCGTTCGAATTATATGAAATTAAAAGGCTGTTTCCCTCATTAAATTGAGGATGGGGAAAAGCATTGTAAGTAAATACGTTAGGATATAAAACTGGTGTGTTGTACAACAGACTTTTATTATTCCATGGGCCTTCAATACGATTGGAAGTATAGGAGTAGATTTTGGTTGAAAACCAGATTTCCTGGCTTACAACTACATATTTATCGTTCATTTTAAAAACCCCATATTGCTGGGAAACAGCTACTGAACTGATTTTTTGTGTTTTGGCGGGATCAGTTGACCAACTGCTACCGGTATAAAATTGCCAGGGTGCCAGTATGTTGCCTTCAGGAACACGCGCAATATGCGGATAAGGAATATGATAGACCGTATCATATTCTTTTCTGCCAAAAATGTAGGTGTAACCATTTTCGACCAGTACACTGTTTCCATAACAAACTCCGTTAGCATCGTAATAAGGCAATGTTGCGAAATCAACCAGTTTTATTGCTGGAAAGGTAAATCTTGCCACCATAGCTGCTTTATACTTAAAGTTAAATCCAGCCTGACCGCTTGTAATTACAAATTCAGAGAAGAAGATTTTAAGTGTATCATTTTCCATAATTCCATGCTCAGGCCAATACCAGTCTGAGCTTTCATTAAGAGTAGAAACGAAAGATACAGGGTTTTGAAAAGTACCTCCGAAAAGAGCCTTCATCGAATCGCTATCCTGCAATACAGCACAGTTTCGGATCATTTTTGAACCACCGGCAATAGAGTTATCAGGTTTCACGGTTCCAATAAAGCTATCGCCAAATAACCATAGAGTTTTTTGCCCGGGCAATGCAATAGAAAATGTTGCATCACCGGCAATAAAGCCACCGTTTACTTTTCGGATAAGTGAATTAAAGGATGAATCAACAATAACTTGTGAGAATGACTGGCAGGTAAATCCAAGCAATACTCCGAAAAAAAATAAAGATCTCTTCATTTTCAGGTATTTAAAATAACTGCAGATACTTTGCTCCTGCAATGAGCAAAATACCCGCAGCTACTTCAATTATTTTATTATTTAATTATTATTCTTGAACTGGATTTATTAATTCCATTTTTAAGTTCAACCACATAACCGCCTTTAGCCAAACTGCTTAGATCAAATACATTTGAACTGTTATAAATCTTTTTTGAAAATACGACCTGGCCTTTAGTATCGTACACATTCATATTAATTATCTGCGACTTGTAATTGCCTAAATTAACATGAAGCATTCCGCGTGTTGGATTTGGATACATCGATACATTGGCTTTGCCTAACAGGTCAGCTATCCCAACATTACTTGTGATGTGAATGCTGATTGGATCGGATAAACCTCCGCCATACTTAAACTGATCAGCTGGATTTCTGTCCCAGTAATCTTTATCACCAATAGCATACCTTAAATAGAAGGTACCGGTTTTACCATCGGTGTTAATGCGAGGCGTGAAATACAAACTATCAAATTGGGTCAGTTCAGCAATACGGTCAGTAACAGCACCCCACCAATGATAACCAGGGATTGCCGGAAGCGAATCCTGCAATGTTTTAGTATGACCAGCGTTATAAACCAGCTTGCCTGAATTGTTTAATGAATGATCTTTCGCTACAATTGTATAGGCAATATTGTCATCAACCGTCCAGCCATTAGGCAACATTACGCCAAACAGACCTGTGTTTTGCAATACATTAGCCCAGTCAGAGTCTTTTAAACCTGGATCAGCATCACGCTGCGCCACAATAGGTACATCAAAGTAGCTATTGGTATACCCCTCGCTTGGCTGGTTTATAGATCTAAACTCATAGCAGCCAATAAAAAAGAGTGAGGTTACGAACAGAATTCCGGCCAAAGCCAGGAATGTCGTTTTTTTGCTTCCTGCAAAAATGTTAAGAGTAAAGGCTTTTTTCATGTTTTAGAAGATTAGATTAATACTTTGTATGAATGTTCATACATACTTTTTGTTATGCAAATATAGTACAAGTTTTAATATTTATGAAATTTATTTTAGGAACATCAAAATATTTATCAGGATAAACTAAACAACATAATTCAGTTTGAAATCTTTTAATTCGCTGAAATCGTTATTCTATGTTGGTTTAACATTTATTCACATACGCTGAAATATGTTGACACAAGGAAAAGCTATGTACAAATATTTAAAAATCTGAATCCTTATTGAAATGTCGTATTATATCTTAATGCCGTTTCCCAGTCGATTTACACTTATAATGTCAAAATTTTGCAAGCAATCGGATTGCAGCGTATTGATAAACTATTTGAATACCAGGTACACAGGTTTTTAGTATTTTATTCTACTCATAGAAAGCTTTGATCTTTGAATTCCCTACTGAAAAAATTATTTTTACTGTTCCAAATCTTTTATCCTATTAAACAGCAGTAGAAAAAGTGTTTTATCTTTTCATTTTATCCGGATTTTCCTTGTCGATATTTTCGCTTTGGGGTTTCTGCTCCTTATGCTTGCCGCATCACATCTTATGTGAATACCTTTTTATTTTATTGAACCTATACGTATTATGTTGGTGGTTGCAATAGTTTTTACTTCGCGATCAAATACATACATACTGGCTTTGGCATTACCTGTATTTTCATTTTTGCTATCCGGACATTCTGTTCTTGTTAAAATGCTGATTATCATGGCTGAACTGGTCTTCAATGTTTGGTTGTTTATCACGCTTTTTCATAAAACACGAAAACCATTTGTTTCTATGTTCAGCGCAATCATCATAAGTAAAATCTTTTGTTATTTAACCTATTGGATTGTGTTTTCATGGGCTTTAGTAGTGGATGAATCGCAGGTGGTTTTTCTGATCGCACAATTGGTGGTTTCGCTGGTATTGAGTGTTTCTGTCGAAGGAATCTCGAGGAAGCGATCCATTTCTGCTACGGACTGAGCAGTTTGTTAATATGTTTTAAACCTCGCTATAGTACTTTATGACTTTTATAGAAATCAGAAAGCCCCGTTTTCACAGGGCTTCCCGGCATTCTATAACAAACAACTTCCTCCTCACATTCAACTATCCTATCATTCAGGTGATGATTATTCTTGACCAATACAAAGTTTCATTTGATATTAATTTTTTTTAAAGGTCAAATGGTATAAGCCAGGTTAAGTCTAATATCATCTTCGATTAATACAACCATGGCTATTTTATGCTAAATTTTCATGATTTTGTTGCCGGGATAAAAGGTTAAAACCTGTCGGTTGCCAAAATAACTTGTGTGCTTGGATATGTAATGGTCGCATCATCCTCGGCTGTGATAAAGATTTTGGTAGGTTTAAAGGAAGTAACCGTTTCGAAGGATGCTTTTAACTTGTTTGAAAAAGTCCCTGAGGAACTGTTTATCCTTCCAATATTCTTTGTCTCATCCTTGTCCGAAACCAGCCACACAACGTAAGTTTTCCTAGGCGGGTCAAGCCTGTCTACTTCAGCCAGGTTTGTGATCTCAATTTTAACAATATAATTTTTGTTTTTGTCTTTTTTGATCTTCACATCTCCTCGCGCTGCCGGCACTACGCTCGAATTAGCAAATTTTGCTTTAGTGGCACATGATGAAAAAGCGAACACAACCAGCGCTGTAAAAGCGATGATTACAACATTTTTTAACATGGATTTTTGGATTGTCTTTTTCATTTCATTTTTTTTATCTGGTTACGAAACATAAAAAGCTTTTGATATTCAGTAAAATAAAGGCTTGGCTAATCAAAGAGTTGCAATTATCTTGATTAATTCTTCCTTTGTTTTGCCAAGTTTGATCTGAAGTTTTACAAGCATTTCTTCTTTCTTGCCTTCTTCGAAAATGAGGTCGGTTTCGGATAAAAATCCAAATTTCTGCCTGAGTTTTCCTTTTCGTTCTTTCCAACTTCCGACTATTGTAGAGCTATTCATTTTTTTTAATTTTAATTATTAAACGTCAATTAGCAGTTGTAGAGTGAGATTAATATCCTGTTGCAAAGGTGTCTCCGTTTGAGCTAGAAAGCGTTACACAATTCTATTTAAGATTTACATTATTCACACATTTATAGAGTTGCTGCTCTTTCATTTGCTTTTTGTCTTTGGCATTAGTTAAACAATTCCGGAGTACCGGATAAACGGAAAAGGCAGGCTTTTAACCCGCCTTTTGCATGCTATTTATTGTTAACGGTTATATCCTTCAATGCATTACCAAGTTCGTCCATATCGTGATTGAATTCTGTTTTAAACGATTCCCAGTCACTTTGGTTCTTTTCGTAGGTTTCCATCCTAACCCGCATCTCGAGGTTCCGTTTTTCCAGATCATCAATCCGTTTCTGATACAGGGCATCAAATACCTTTCCCGGTTTTTTCATTTTAACCTTTAATTCAGCAATCCGGATTTCATTATCCTTGATTTTTAGTTCAGATTCGCTTTTAAATGTGGCCCATTCTTCCTGCGAAGCGACTTTTATTTGCGCTGCTTTCAGATCCTGTTGAGCTTCATCTACTTTTGTCTGGGCTGCATCCTCTTTCTGAGCCGGTGATTTACAGCCGGTTAAAAGAGTTCCTGCTACAAGCATAGTGCTCAAAGCAAGTGCTACAATAGTAATTTTCATTTTATTGGATTTGTTAGATTTAAATTTTGATTGTGTAAAATTAAAAGTACCGATCAAAGTTATGTCCGTTAAACGATACTTTTAATTCGGTAATATTGGTTAGAGATCAGCGATAAATTTCTTCAGATCATCTTTTGTTTTGCCCAGCTTAATCTGGAGTTTCCCAAACATTTCATCTTCTTTGCCTTCTTCGAACATAAGGTCATTATCGGTAAGAAATCCAAATTTCTGTTTGAGCTTGCCTTTTTGCTCATTCCAGTTTCCTTTTGCTTCGGTGGTGTTCATGGTATTGATTGTTAGAAGTCCGCTACTGGCGGGTCAGGTGTGATAAATTTCACATCACAAAGTTGATACTGAAAAAGGAGAAAAGCGTTACACAATTCAAGATTGTATTTACATCATTCACACATTGAGCAATACTATAAAAAAAGAGAATGCTCTTTTGGAACACCCTCTTTTTAATCAGTAAACTTAATTTATTATTTAATGCCGATTCAGGTTGTGTTGACTTTATCGGTTTAATACAAATTAATGTGGCTCTCAGGCTAAATTAAAATATGAACTCACAAACTCCCGCATCTGGTTTTCATTCATATTGTCTGATTCTTTGGTTTCGATTTTTATTTTGTCGAAAAGATGATCAGTTTTAAGCAGGTTAAATAGTTCGCTTTTGGCATTTGTGGGACCAAACAGAATTACTTCATCGTAATTCCTGATGATGTCGCTTATCTTTTTATAATAAGCTGATTGCATGCCCTGTTCCTTTTTATGCATTAGCTTTTCACCTCTCCTAAGGCTCAGTTCCCTGTCCTCGTGGGTAAAATCGGATCCAATAGTATTCAGAACTATCGAACCATCTATTAATTCCATCAGAAAGGCAGTTGAATTGTCCATCCAGATGCCCATTTGTTTTACAGTTTTCATTTCATTTATCTTTAAATTATTTAATTCAGTGGAAATTTCAATTAACAAGAGTGCTACTATTCAGTACTTAAAAAGATTGTATTGCCACAGATTTCGCAAATTTGCACAGATCAGAACTGCTTTCAACAGTTTTCGTGGCAAAAAAAACACATCTCAGGCATATACCTTTCAGAGTAATTTGTTTAATCCGTGGTATGCATTAATGCCTCATTACTTTGTACAGCCTGCTTAGTTATACCAGATTAATTAATCGGATTCGTAAAGTCGAAGTCTGTTGCGAAGCGAGATGTTTTCTTCCTGCATGGCGCTTATTCGTTGCAATATATGAGTAATGGTTTCAATCCCTTCGAGGTT
Organism: Bacteroidales bacterium; assembly: GCA_038237165.1. GTDB lineage: Bacteria > Bacteroidota > Bacteroidia > Bacteroidales > UBA4417 > UBA4417. The sequence goes on from JBBRYZ010000031.1 coordinate 12,675, forward strand.
GATATCCAGGTCGTAATAAAAATGAATGAATTTCTCAACCTGCTGCAACTGGGCTGAATCAATAAAGACGGATTCGTTTATGGTTGTGATTTCTATCAGCCCGACTTGTTGCAACGAATTGATAAACGACATTTCTATACTGTAGCAGGCGCAAAACTCATCTATAGGTATCAAAAATTCTGTTTGCATGGTTCCGGTTTTAGCATTACGATTTGGCCAGTTCGGCAAATAATTCTTTTTGTTTCTCCGATAGATGTGTCGGGGTTTTTATGTTCCAGGTAATAATGAAATCACCAAATTGGCCTTCATTTTTATAAACCGGGAATCCCTTACCTTTCAGTTTTACCTTGCTTCCATTTTGAGTTTCAGGAGTTACCTTCAGTTTTACCTGGCCGCTCAATGTATCTATAGTTACTTCACCTCCAAGCATTGCGGTATATAAATCAAGCTCAACTGTTGAATAAAGGTTATCGCCAAGGCGTTTTATTTTCGGATGATTTTCGATTGCGAAAGTGATAAACAGGTCGCCATTTGGGCCACCGTTAATCCCCGCGCCACCATGACCCGGAATTTTAATGGTTTGCCCGTTTTCGATACCGGCGGGAATAGTGATTCTGATATTAGCTCCGTTAACAGTTAAAGTCTGCTTATGTGTTTTATACGCATCCATAAGTACGAGGTGGATTTCGGCATTATAATCTTCACCGCGGTATTTCACCTGTCGGCTGCGGCCTCCACCCGACGCTCCGCCGAACAAGGATTCGAAGAAATCGGAGAAATCACCTCCCTGTTGAGCTTCTGAATACCGTGATCCACGCGAACCGGATGATTGCTGCCGGTACTGTTTTTCCTTTTCGAATTCAGCGGCATGCTGCCAGTCCTTTCCATACTGGTCGTATTTTTTACGCTTTTCAGGATCACTCAATACCTCGTTGGCCTCGTTGATCTGCTGAAAATTCTTTTTCGCATCCTTATTGTCAGGATTCAGATCAGGATGATATTTTCGGGCTAATTTCCGGTAAGCGGTTTTAATGTCCTTCGGCGCTGCCGTTTTATCAATTCCTAATATTTTATAATAGTCTACGAAATCCATTTGTTTTTAGCGTTTTTGGATAGTCATGTCCGAAAGTTATACATGTTTTAATAATACAGCAATAGTTTACCTGCCAAAAGCTAAAGAAAAGCCTAGCGATTCCTATGCCATTTCCCTTCAACCCAATAATGTCCGTTGGGGGTCGACTGCCAATGTCCGGGAACATATGTTCTGTTCCTTTCTGGTTTTGCCCAGTATCCGTTTCTTTGCACATATACTTGAGAATGACGGTTGTATTGATAACCATCGCCTATCCATACATGTTGATTGCTTGGTTGCACAGGCCTCGAATATTCAACATAAGCAGGTTCTGTTTTAACATAGCCGGTTGCGCAGGAGGCAGCAAATAAACCCAATCCTGCAAAGCTGGATACCACTAATAATCTTCTCATATTTTCCCCAAGCCGGGAAACAGCACTCATTTCAATTACGACTTTATCAGGTTCCGTTTGAACCGTAACCACGGCGTTTTGTTGAACCATTTCATTATTTTTCATCTTATTTTTACTTAAACGCGATAACGTTAACGCGAAGGTACAAATTTGATCGTTTTCTCATTGAAAAGCATTACACAAAAGTGTTTATGAGTTACATCATTCACACCTTAATTATTCTGAAATAACCATTTCCCCTTCAGGAGATGGGTATTATCTGGTAGTAAAAAAACAGAAGGGCTCAGTTCATAATCGATATTAACCATAACCTAAAAAAAGATTTTCCCCTCGCCCTTCATGTTTAAGGATCCGGTTTTAATCGCGTTTTTTAGTCGGAATGATAAAGAGCGGGATTGTGGTTTGTCGCAACACCTTTTCGGTAACGCTTCCAAGTATTATATTTTCGAGCCATTTGTGGCTGTGGGAGCCCATAACGATAATATCGGCATGAAGGTTTTTTGCTGCTTTTAAAATTGAGTCGGCATAATCACCATCCTGCAAAAGTGTCTGTACTGTATCATCATGCAGTTGACTTTTCATAGCATCAAGAAAATGCTGCGACACTTTTCTCAGCCTGTCGGGGCTGTCGAAATTTAAAGGATCGACGCTCAGGGGATCTGTAAGTCCCAGTATCGGCGAATATTCGGTTGAAGAATAATATACCGGGTCGGATATTACATGCAATAACACCACTTCCGCTTCCATTGCCTTCGCCATTGAATAACCAGTTTCGGCTACTTTTTTTGCTGTTTTATCATAATCGAGCGCTATCATAATCTTTTTCATTGTGTGGGTTTTAAGAGTGGTTTAACAAATGCGTACTATGCTTTGGCAGTAAATAGCTGAATCAGAAAAAGAGTAGATCAGGAACTTTTTCCATGCCATTTCAGGGTAATTATACAAAGTATTTTGATGTTTTACATTTCAAATTACATGCGTAATTTCCAAGTATAAAAGTACAGTCAAACGTTATCGTGATTGTTATATAACTTTACAAAAAAGTTGCATAATTCACACCTGCCCGGTTAAGGCAATGGCTGAGAAAACAAGTTTTTCGAAAATATTTTCCATTTTCCTGTATATGCTTTTCATAATTGTTTTATAACTATAAAGCCCTTAAATAAGCTATTTTGCCACAGATTTCACGGATTTGCACAGATTCGACTCTGCTTTAAGCAGTTTTCAATACAAAAATATTCCTCATGTTATTTAACTTATCTGTGCAGCCTGCGAAATATGTGGCAGTATTCATCCTACATTGCATTGACTGTGCTAATCAGTTACATCCTTTTTAATTTAGTGGATTCCGGTAAGGTAATTCACGATCTAGAATGCCTCCTTAATAATCATTTTTTCACCTATATTTAAATCTGCCAGTTGCTTTTCGACGGTATCCATCATTGGCAATGGCCCGCATAAATAGATATACTGGCCTGTATCGGAAAGGTGCTTACTTAAAAAATCTTCAGTGATGAGTCCGTGCGCGTATCCTTCGATATTTTCGTGCGTTAAAATATTGATGAAGTTGCCGTTCAGCAAGTCTTCTAATTCCTTTTCCTGTATAATATCGGCCTTCGAATTGTTGGCCAGGATAAGTTTGTTTCCTCCGATTTTATTTATCGACTTCAGGTATCTGAAAATGCTGATAAAAGGTGTAACGCCAGCTCCGCCTGCAATAAACACACCTTCTCCCTTAAAGGCTATTTCGCCGAACACTTCATGCAGAATCAATTCATCGTTTACAACCAGTTCATCCATTTCGTTGGTCACACTTTTGAGCATAGGGTATATCTTGATCGTAAATTCGAGGTAATCGTTTTCGGGCAGGCTGGTGAAAGTAAACGGCCTTTTTTCGGCTTTCCATCCATTTCTGTTTATCGAAATTTCTGTTGCCTGGCCGGGAATGAAGTTAAAATTATCAGGTTTTATAGTAACAATTCGCAATACATTATAGTTAATGTGCTCTATTGTTTTTATTCTCACGGGTTGTTGTCGCATAGTAAAAATATTTTTGGTTCAGTTGAACCGGTTATGAGCAGTTTTGAGAACAAATTGATTGAATTGTTTTCAAAACAGGAAATGTTTTTTGTTGCTTTTCGAAAGGCTCAGTTAACAAGATTTCCCAATTGATTTAACAGGAAATTGCTCATTTCGGTTCGCTTAATTTCTGTCCGTTGTTTTTGTGCCCGGCCCGCATGGTCTTTTTCATTAAAAAGGATTTTTGAAAGGACTTCGGCTGTTTCATTATTTTTAACCTTAGCAGCCAGTTCAATAGCATTCGAATACGATAGGTATGCGTCTAGCTCATCACTTTCGTTTTTACCGGTGAGTTCCGAAACCGCTTTTCCAATTCTTACTTTCTTGGATTTCGATATGGAGGCGGAGCCTTCGAGAAAACTGATTCGATTTATAAGCCACTCGGCCAGGAGCATCTGATCCGATGCCTGTTTTTCAAGAGCCTTATGGAGATTGACATAACCTAGTTTACCGCATATCCCGGAATGCGCCATCAGTTGATTTATAGTTGTGAGTTTTTCGCCCAGGAGTGAGTTCAAGGCTATGAGTAATTCCGAATTACTTTTCATATTACAGGAATATCCGTAAGTTTTATTTTAGTTTCAAAACCCATTTAGTGCTTTTAGCGCTACCAAAGGTTTGGATATAAGATTGTCAGAAGTGATATCATTGTTGGTTGTCCTCAATTCTCGTCGAGATCGGAGTGATCATCTCCACCGAGGCTGTAATAGTTATTTTCTTCATCTTCACTTCCCACATCTTCCATCGCATCGTCCAGTTCTGAACCGGGAATATCAAGGTCTCTCCCCATAAGTCCTGTGGTCATACTTATTTCACCGCTTTCGCCATTATTGGAATTAATAGCTTTGGGTTTCGTAGTATCTTCTGGATTTATATCTTCCGCCTCCTGGTATTTTTTAAAAATATCTTCACCTTCCGGGTAGGAGGGATATCCGGGTAGATCATTCTCTGTTTCGCTGTCATTTGCACTGCTTGCGAGCTTCTTTTCTTCGTCTTTAGATTTCATTTGTACAGATGTATTTGAAACTGCAAAATTAAACTCATTCCAACCGCTATGTATTACACAATTGCTCGAAAGAGTTATATGATTCACACATCTGATGCGTCGGGCTTTTTCTTGGATGAGCATCCGGGACGATAAAAAAATTAAACAGACACCGGCAATTGAATCGAAGATTTCAGTTTAAATGGAATCGGGAACTGCTGATAAACTCGGTTTCATTTGCCATTAGGGCATTTATATCAATAGATGGAGAAAGAAGAGGATAAAATTAATTTGCCCATAGGACATTAATAATCAATTTAATATGTTAATCCCATCTGGGAAATAATCCATAATTGATAGATTATTCTATTGGTATACAATCCCTTGCTTCGGCTACGCTCAGCAACCGGGGGGAATCCTAAATTTGCAAATGCAAGGTTTATCATACTCTGCTATAATTTTCCTTTTTGCTTTTACCTTATCAACCTTTTTTAATTAACCGGAATTCAATAAAATAGTAGGATTTCTGCAGGCTCTGATTGTAATATCGCAATTCAATAGGAAAACAATAAAGTTTGAGCCGGGTTTTTGCTACCCTTAATACCCGTGAGAAATCTCGTTCGCACAGGAGATTGGGCTTTGCGTTATTTGCAATAAGTTAATACAAGAACCACTGATCGGGAAACTGAACTGTTCCTGTGAAGGCCCGGAATAGAGTGAGCGTTGATTCTAAAGGCTTTGCGAAGCATACATTGTGAGAAAGAAAGCGGTATTCGCGATTAAGACCCGAATTGTTTTTTGAAATTGGTAATATCAATTACTGATAAAAGGCATTTATGGTCGTCGCCTGTAGAAATGCCTTCGATATATACAAAGCCTAACGGCTTTTTGTCATAACCCAGTATCACTTTGCATGATTCTTTGGAAGTGCCACCAATCACTTTATTGAAAAAAATGTCGAACACAGGCTTTGATTCAGGTGAAACGAAAATCCTGAAGCTGTTGTTGACCAGTGAAAATCGCCTGTCACCAAGCATTTCGGCGCCGGTGAAATTCAGATCGCAGATACTGCCGCCGGCATCCAGAGTGAAGTAGCCCATAGGTGCGAAATCGTACAACATAGTGTATTTTTTCAAGGCTTCTTCCGAAGTCTCGTATGCATGACGCAACTCTTCGATCTGCATTTCAAGTTCTATCTGATGTACCTGCAGTTCGTGAAGCATCCTGTTGGTGTCCTCCACTATATCAGGCTCTATGGGTTTAGCTTTTTTCTCTTTTAGTTTTTCTTCTGCTTTTAGCCGAAGCATACGCGCATCTGTATAATCCAATTCTTCGTTAATCATGGCTGTGTTTGTATTTTAACATATTGGAATTTTCAGTTTGTTGGTTAGCAAATCTAAAACAAGGTTCCATATCGTTCCAAATTTAATGAGAATAAACGCTATTCACTACAATTCGATTATTCTTTTGTGATTTTTTTTTAACAATCCTATATCCGCTACCCGTGTTGCATACTAAAGGGTGCAAAGTTCTCAGATATAATGAGGCAGCGTAAATTTAATTTTGGTTTCTTTACCAGGCTCGCTTTCGAGGCTGATGCTTCCACTGTGTTTTTCAGTAAATTCTTTGCAAAGCAATAGACCTAGACCTGTGCCATTTTCGTTGCTGGTGCCCCTGGTCGAATGCATTTCGTTTTCTTTAAAAAGTCCTTTCTGAGCTTTTATCGACATTCCGATTCCGTTGTCCTGTACAGTTATTTCAACGTATTGCGGACCATCCGAAGCGCTTACCAGTATGTTCCCTCCTACGTACGAAAACTTAATTGCATTGTTTATAAGGTTTCTAATAATCGTTTTGGTCATCTGAAGGTCAGCGGACAGATATAGTTCCTCCGGAATGGAATGGTTGATTGTTAATTGCTTATGTGTGGCAGCAGTGGCTACATTTTCGAGTTCATTTAATACGAGATCCAGCAAATCAATTTTTACAGGATTGAAATAGGTCGCTTTATTTTGAGCGGAAGTCCATGCAAGGAGGTTATCCAGTAGATTCAGAGTTCCATAAACCGAATTGCTGGCCAAGCTTATATACCTTCCAACTTCTGCGAGATTGTAATCATCATAACTGTCTTTTAGCAATTCGAGTACGCCAATTATTGAGCCGAAAGGACTCCTTAAATCATGAGCGATTATTGACAGGAATTTCGCATTGGTGGCAATAACTTCGGCAAGTTTGATTGTTTGCTCATCGGCCAGCTTCTGCAAACCGGCGTTCAGTTCTTCCAATTGAAGTAAATGCAGTTTCAGATCAGCCGTTGATACTTTCTCTTTAACCACTTTTGCATTTCCACTATCCGATAACCTCGTGTCTGTATTTTTGACAGGCAAGGATTTTTTGATGGGATTTGGATTTTTAACCAATTGTAATTGTTTGTAATACATAGTTTTGTGTATGGAATAAAACCGGTTAGTTAAACTGTGGATCTACCTGCCTATTGTGCCGGAGGAGCCGGAAGTGTGCAGGCGTAAGGCCAGTTATTCTTTTAAACTGTGATGATAGCTGTGCCGTAGATCTGTAATGCATTTTAGCCGCTATTTCAGCTAAGCTCAGATCATCATAAACAAGTAACTCCTTTACCCGGGCAACTTTATGCCGTATAATGTATTTTTCGATTGTAACTCCTTTAATTTCAGAAAAGAGTGTATTCAGCGAAATAAAGTTTTCGTTCACAATGAGGCTGATATAATCTGAAAAACTGGTTTTCAATTCTTCGTCCGAATGATTCACCAGATCGATGATGGCCAATTTTAATTTCTCAATCAGGTCATTATTGTCAGCGTTAATTAAATCAAAACCGGAATCCTGTAATGCCGCATCCAACTTTTCCATTTGCATGGAGCTGATATGTTTCTGTAAATTTACTTCGCCCAATTCAACACTTGTATATTCTATGCCGAGTTTTTCGAGTATAGATTCTACCGATATTTTGCATCGGTTACAAACCATATTTTTTATATAGATTTTCATTTTATGCACTTTTGAGATTATGATTCACCATAAAAAAGTGTCAGGACTTAATCCCGTTGCATCTTTTAATGGCACAAAGATAGACTGATGCTTGCCTATGCTTGTTACATAACTTTTAGAAAGATTTACATAATTCATACCTATTGAAAAATATATATACGGGATGTGTGAATGATGTAAGTTTTACATAAAAATGTGTAACTTCTCACAGATTGTTTGGTGCAACTTTGCACTTTGAAGTTCAGATTAAATTGAAAGCCATATAAATCTTAATAAACATAAACCAACTTAACATTTAATTAATCATGAAAAAATTACGAATGAGTTTGATTACACTTATTAGTGTAGTATTACTGTTCTCGGGCTGTGCCTCAATGAATAAAACGCAGAAAGGTGGTGCAATCGGAGCCGGAGCCGGAGGCGCAATGGGCGCTGTGATCGGGAAAGCATCAGGGAATACAGCCCTGGGTGCAATTATAGGAGCTGCTGTAGGAGGTGCAACCGGTGCCGTGATTGGTCACCAAATGGACAAACAGGCTGAGGAAATTAAGAAGACCGTTCCCGATGCAAAGGTTGAACGCGTTGGCGAAGGCATTGTAGTTGAATTCAGCAGCGCTGTTCTGTTTGGGTTTGACCAATCGATCCTGTCAGCCGAAGCAAAATCGAATCTTGACAAACTGGTGAAGGTTTTAAATGTATATCCTGATACAGATATTGAAGTGCAGGGACATACAGATAGCAAAGGAAGTGTATCCTATAACATGAACCTTTCGATAGAACGTGCCGCTGCGGTATCAAATTATTTAAGAACTAATGGAATTGTAACCAACCGGATATCCATAAAAGGATTTGGTGAAACTGTTCCTAAATACAGCAACGACAGTGAAATCGGCCGTACTCAAAATCGCAGGGTTGAATTTTTAATCACTGCCAATGAAAAAATGAAAGCTGCAGCCGAAAAAGAAGCTGCCAAATAAATTTAACTTATAACTTAAAAACAGGTACAATGAAAACACGAATTTTTTCTTTACTAATGATCCTTACACTTTCGGCTGCTGTAGCATTTGCCCAGAACTCTGAAAAAGCAAAAATGTCATTCGGTATTCTCGGTGGCGTAAACTTCCAGAATCTGAACGGCAAAGATGCCGGTGGTGACAAACTTACAAATAATATGATCATGGGTTTTCACGTCGGAGCTAATGTTCAGATTCCTATTGCACCACAGTTCTACTTTCAGCCGGGATTGATGTACAGTACAAAAGGTGCAAAAGGTACCTATACCGTGTTAGGTACCACCATTACACAAACCACGAATCTCTCATACCTTGAATTGCCTTTAAACCTGGTTTACAAAGGTGCGCTTGGTAATGGATTTGTTATGCTTGGCTTTGGCCCCTATATCGGGTATGCAATCGGTGGCAAGGTGTTAACCAAAGGTGGTTCGTTATCCCTTGATAATAAGATTACCTTCAAAAACACAATTGAAACTGGCGATGACCCGACAATGCCCTATTACAAGGCATTTGATGCCGGTGGAAATATCTTTGCCGGATACCAGATGGCAAATGGAATTTTTGCCCAGTTCGATACTCAGTTAGGAATGATAAAGATTAATCCTAAAAATAACAGGGTTTCCGATGATAAAGCTTCCGTCAAGAACACAGGTTTTGGTCTGTCACTTGGATATCGCTTTTAATACTCATCAGCAAATGATTAAAAAGAGGCTGTCCCGTAACCGGGATGGTCTTTTTTTATGCTTTTAGTAAAGAGACTACATTTCTGATTAACGTAAAGAGCAGGGAAAGGATGAAAATAATGGAAAGTATTTTCAAACCAAGTTCAAAAGTACCCATATCATTTTATAGTATAATCCAGAATTTTGCAAAAGGTAATACTTTTTTGAGATTTTCTTTTACAGGCTTTAAAAATATACTTGGTTTTCTTCACCAACCGACGGATACAAATACATCGTCACAAAGAGCTTATTTAATTACAGACTTTGATTCTCAATAATAAGACTTCTGAAGAAATAATCCTAAACCAGAGTGAAAAATCTTAATCAGCCCGCATTTTTATTTTTTATGCGCAACCGTATAAATATTTTTATAATCTCGTTAAGCAGGAGCGGAACCAATCCCAGGCAAATTGCATTCGTCCATCCTTTCATATCCTGCATCTGCAAATGAAATGCCTGTTTCATTCCGGGGAATACCAACTACAAGCAATTGAAGAGCAATGCCCAGAATTATAGCCCCGATCAGGTATTTATTGGAGAAAATACCGATGCTGAAAATGGATTTTGATTCACTACGGAATGCCAGCGAATAGAATAACTGACACATTACCATGGCCAGAAAAGCCATTGTACAGGTATATATAAAGGTGGTTACCAGTGCTGCATGATTAAACTGGCTGTATCCTTGTTCGTAATAACCGGACAGAAAAGCTAGAAATGTTAATGCGCCGATTAATACACCCCTAAAACTAAATGCTCTCCTGTACTTCTGTTTATGAAACTTTCTTTTGAATCACCTGGTTTTTCCTTCATGACATCCGGATTTCAGGGAAATTCCGGTTCTGTTTTTAACGGACATTAGTTAAATACAAATATTTATAGGAAGAACCCATCATAATAATTATACAGGCTTGCAGCGTATGTTTCGCTTAGCGGCAATCCTGAGTCATATTCAGGGCTGTTTTTTATATTTTCGACCGATACTTTTATGGTAACCGACAAAGTTTCCCAATTTATTTCCTTAATATATTTGGGTGAAATGAGCACCTTCTTCCCCGGAAGCCAGTTACTGGTTTCCACTACGATAAAATCAAGTTTCCAGCTTTTATCGTCAAAGATGAAATCTTCCACTTCTCCTATATCGCCGTCCAAAGCTTTGATTTTATAGCCTGTAACCTGTGCCGTACTGCGTAAATGCGGATTATCATCCGATTTAGTGTCGGCAGTCTGGCCTTCATCCTGCAGCAATACCTGGTACATGGATACCGGAATACCTGCTGCATGAATACTTCCGCCCCAATAATTTGTCCATGGATAATGTTCGTACAATTTAATTTCCTGCTGGCGCGACACCGGTTTTTCAGTGTCAACATCCGGGCTGTTTTTTACTTGTTCCATGGTTAGGTTAACCGGAAATACTTCTGTTCCCCAATCGGGACTTAACAATGCCTCCGGCGAGATAAGCACTGTGCGGCCAAAAAGCCAGTTGCCTGTTTTTACAACTAAATACCGGATAGTCCAGGTTTTATCATCAAAATAAAATTCCTTTACTTTCCCAATTTCTCCATCAGTAGCACCTATGGTGTATCCGATTAAATTTTTAGCATTTCGTTTCATAAGTTTGGTTTTTTTAATGATATTGATTAATTCGATTGGTTGTGTTTAAGAAAAGGTAGTTGAGTTTTGAGTGCATGGTGCGTGATGTGTGGTGCAGAGCAAATCAGATAAACATTGAATACAGAATGTTGAGTCTGATAATTTCAAATCGTTGAGCATCAAGCGCTATGCACATTGCACTTTTGTTTCAGTAAATCAAGAACTACGTTATCCTAAAACAAAACCAGTAAGTTTAATTATTCATATTTACCGGCTGGCCTGTTGATTCAAGGACATTCCACCATAACTCACCATCAATATCAATTTTCTTTCGTGCTGAAACTGTGATTGGAATCGGCAGAAGTGTGAACATATTATACCAATGCCCGATAACAAAATCGGTTCTGCCGGCCATTGCGGCATGTACGGCATTTTGTGCGAGAAGGCAGCAAAACTTACTGTCGTTGGCATTGGCAGGGGCGCTGCGGATAATATAGCTCGGATCGATGTATTTGAGGGTAAAAGGGAAATTTTGTGTCTTAAATTCCTCTGTTATTTTTTCTTTGAGGAATAAACCGATGTCATTATTTTTAATATTTCCGGATGCATCTTTTCCCAAAGTATTGCTTTCGAAAAAATACTGTCCGGTTCCTTCTGCAACTACTATCAGTGCATGATGGCGTTTTTCGAGCCTGTTACGCAAAATTTTCAAAAAGCCTTTTGTTCCATACAAATCAAAGGTCATTTCGGGAATAACCACAAAATTTACTTCCTGTATGGAAAGCGCAGCATAAGCAGCGATAAAACCTGAATTACGTCCCATCAGCTTGATAACAGCTATCCCATTGTATGCTCCCCGGGCTTCGTTGTGGGCATAGCGAATAATATCGTTCGCGATGGTAAATGCTGTTTCAAAGCCAAATGATTTATCAATGAAGTTAATGTCATTATCAATGGTTTTCGGTATTCCGGCAACTGATATTTTCAGTTCACGGCGCGAAATTTCCTCTTGTATGGCATGCGCACCCCGCAAGGTTCCGTCGCCACCGATACAAAACAATATATCCACATTAAGTTTGGTGAGCCTGTCAACAATAAGGACTGTATCCTGTTTTCCCCGCGAAGTTCCCAGGATAGTACCTCCGAAAAGATGTATGCTTTCGACAAGTTCGGGAGTAAGATCGATTACCGGATGCTTGTATTCTGTGATAAAACCTTCGAATCCATATTGAATTCCAATAATATCTTTAACCTTATACCGGTAAAAAAGTTGGTTTACCAGGCTTCGGATCACGTTGTTCACACCCGGACATAGTCCGCCGCAGGTAACAATGGCCACTTTGGTTTTAGTAGCTTCAAAATACAGGTGCCTATGTGGTCCGGCTTGTTCGAAGGACAATGGCGTTTCGCCGGATTCGCGGCATTTTTCAAAATGATGAAGAGATGCATCGGATAAAACCCTGTCGTTATTTTCAATAAATCCAAACGATAATTCATCAGCAAGCTGCGATGGTTTTAAATGGGATCTTATCAGGCGATTGCCCAGAATTTTTACTTCCAGATCTTTTTGTGTCATAGAATCAGTAAGTTATCATTGTAAAATGCATTAGGCAAGTATGATGGCTCACGAAAAAACCTTTAAGCTTCAGTATTTTTCACTTCTGAAGCAGATTTTCGAATCTCATCAAAAAACGGTGTTCTCTTTTCTTCAACGCATTTGGCTGCATACAAGTAAAGTGCTGCGCTCCAGGTTTGCCAGTCCTGGCCCATGGGTTTGCCATCCTGTGCTTTAATCCACTCGTTGAATCCGAAATTAACGGTGCCGGTAGCAGATTTTTTTATGCTTTGCGTCAGGGCAACCAGTTTTTCGCCGGCCAGTGTATATCTTTTGGCAGCAACCAATGCAGCAACATAAAATCCGCATATAAAAGGCCAGATACCTCCGTTGTGGTAATCGCCCGGGTTGTTGAAAAGAGCATATCTCGGAAGCCATTCTGTGTCTTCAGGCTGAATGTAAGGGAAAAAATTAGGCGGAAGATCAACTGACAGTTCACCGCGCGTTCGCATTCTGGCGCACTCTTCTTCAATCCACGAAACCATTTCGTCTGCCCGTGAAGGTGAAGCCAATCCGGAGAGAATGGCTATGCTGTTGCCAAGCAGATCGAACCTTTCGCTACTATAAATTTTGTAAGACCAGAAAGCAAACCAGGGTTTATGTTTTACTACAAGTCCTTCGGGAACATGGCTGTGTGGTTTTGCTCCTGAAAACGTAAACCGGTCCATTGCCTGTCGCACATGTTCGGCTCTGTCATCATGGCCAAGTAATCTCAGATAACTGTAAACCAGAGTGTTAACATACAATCCGTATCCGGTCATCCATTGCTCATCGCGCCAGTCGCTGGTGGGTTGCTGGGCAACAAGGTAGCGGTCCGAAGGACTTTGATACTCCATCCATAGCAGGGATTTTTCAGTAGCTTCTTTCAGGAAGTCAGTTTCACCCGTTACATTTCTGAAAATACCTACGCCCATTAAAAACAAAGGAGTGGTGTCGCTTGCGCCACGGTCGTCTTTGTCGTGTACCAACGATGTGATATGACCGTGTTCTGTCTGGTTTTTTGCCAGTGTTTCCAGCACTTTTCGAATGCTGTCGAGTAATTTTTGATTTCCGGAAACAGCAACTCCCAAAATAGAAAACATCAGGTCACGGGTGTATGGTTCGGGATATCCCCAGCCTGCTGTGCGCGGAAGTCCGTGGTATGGTCCGTGGGCGTTGTGAAGCAACACTTCGAGTGCGGCATTCTTAGCTTCTTCTATCTCCTTCAAATCAATTCTATGCATGTTTGATTTTTATTAATTTGACAATTTGATAATTCGACAATTTGGCAATCTAATTGACTAATTGTCTAATTGACTAATTCACTAATTGACTAATTCACTAATTGTCTAATTGTCTAATTGACTAATTAGTTAATTCCCAACCTATCCTGCATAATTTGTACAAATCGTTTTGCAACTACCCGATAATCAAAATGTTCGACTGACCGTTTCCGGCCTGCTGCGCCCATTTTATCGCGCAAAGCGGAATCAGTCATCAGTTGCATCAGGTATCGGGCAATATCATCAACACTTGCGCGGTAATCGACAGTCCGGGGTTGGGTAAACACAACTTTATGCTTATCCTCAAACCCTGATTCGCTACCCACCACCACTTCATTTACAACAATCTTCTGAGCAACTTTTGCCAGAAGCGCGGTTTCACCATCAATCATTGTATCGAGCATTCCCATTGCTTTAATGCTTATTACAGGTCTGCCGCATGCGCCGGCTTCTACCTGGGGCATTCCAAAACCTTCGAGCCGCGAGGGTGCTGCATAAATATCGCAGGCTCCAATGAGGTAAGGCATAAAGTTTCGCGAGATAGTATTGGTTGCATAAATAACGTTTTTCTCAATTCCCAGGTGTGCGGCCATTTGAAGATCGATAAGGTTCTGAGCTTTAGTCCGGGGTTGTGGCCAAACTTTGCAGACGTATTTCCAGGGAGGTGCTTTTTTGTCGATGATGGCAAGTGCCTGCATTACTTCCTGTGCGCCTTTCGAAGCTGCATCTCCACCAACTGTGAGGATCATAATTTGTTCGGGGGTAACACCCAGGGCGTCACGAACTGCAATAATTTTAGGATCGTTTTTATCATTTGGTATAAAACTATCGGTATCACAGCCCACAGGCAATACTTCAATTTTATCACCATTAATACCATCCCTCACATACATTTCTTTCACCCAGTTAGAGGTTACCAATATCAATGGAAGTGAATTTAAAACTTCCTGATAGTTAGCAATATATCCATCAGCAACCAGCCAGGGTACTGGTTGAATACCATAGCGAAGCGGGTGCAATATTAAATGAGGCGTGTGACCCCAATATCCTACCCCAACTACAACATCTGGTTTGAACCATCGGTAATACCATTCCTTTTCCTGGGCTGATTCGTAATGAACAGCGTGAGCCTCGATGCCTAATTCCAGTAATCCCTTGTAAAGAAGATCACCTTGTGTCGCAAGTCCACCTGGGGAAGGCGGGTAATCATATAAAACCAGTACTTTCATTCTTCAATTATTTTAGAAATAAGAAAATTCAGACAATCAATTAATTATTCACATTCATATGGTCATTATAATTCCTTTTGCCACAGATTATACGAATTTGCACAGATATAGAATTGCTTTCAATAGTTTTCATGACAAAAATAGTCCTCAGGAACTTTGATTTAGCAACGTAATCTGTGGCTCGAAATCAACTTTTAGTGTAGCATTGGTCGGGCTAATTAGTTACAATTATTCTTTTACTCCTGTCTTTTCAATCCATTTAACAGCTTCAGCCGGATCAGTGAATTGCCAGAATGCTTCGGCTCTGGGTGTAGTCTGAGCTTCCCAACTGGTTTTTTCAAATCCGTAAGTTTCGGTGATAAGGCTGTATTTCTGGAGCCAGATATTGTTTTTTAGTTCATGATAAACTGGAGCGTTACGCTCAGGCCTGGGATAATAGGCTTTCTTATTATCTTCATATGCAAAAAGATGCAGCTCACTGGCCGATATTTTGCCGGAATGCCATAAGTTAATTACCGCCTTACTTACATCTTCGTGCCTGATATGCCGGGTATATTCACCGGATGGGTTGTGAGAAATAACCAGGTCGTAATGACCGGAAGGTAACAGATCAAGTACTACTTGCTGAACTTCATTTTCATTCAGAGGTTTTTGGTCGGGTCCATCATCAATATCGCCCATAATCCCTTCCGCGTTAAGGATTTTTAATGCTTTATAAAATTTTGTTGCCCGTTCCAAATCGTGCTGCCTGCTCATGCAAACAATAAAACATTTCCATGCGGGATTGCTGAGGATGGTTCCTCCTGCCCATAATGTTTCATCATCGGGATGGGCAACAATAATTGCAACTGATTTTCGGGAAACAGGAGTCATTATAATTTAAATATGGCAATTTCAGTCTTTTGCATTTTCCTGACTGTCAATATCATCAGGCTATTTGCCTGGTCCGCCTGTTTCGGCCAAAGTGCCAATAACTTTTCATTGGCGTGATATTATTATGCCTGGCAATTATATCCAGCATTATTTTTTTTGTTTCGTTCAGGCTGTATGCTACCATTTCGAGTAAATCCTGTTCGACTGATTCACAATACGGCATATCAGCGTCCGTAAGTTCCGGGTATTGTTTTTTAAGTCTGTATGTAAGTTCCGACCATTGTTCGGGGGTGAGTATCTCGTCCATCGATTTTGATTTTAAAGGTGAAGGAATTATAAATGTAGCTGAGTAATTTTACGGCTGCTATTTCTTGAACTGATGAAAAAAATCAAGTCAAACTTCGATTACTTCCGGCCTGATTTCAATCAGTTCAGTGTTGTATTAGTATGTTAAAAGTAATCACGATCGTTGAAAATACATTACACAATTTCGTGTATAATTTACATTATTCACACATTTATAATCGTTTATTATTTGAAGCTAAAACAGAAAAAAGAGGTTGTCCGTATATTCGGACAGCCTCTTTTTTAGTTTTGAATGCTTAAAAGCCTTAAGGCCTGGTAACAGAATTCTTCTGAAGAGTTACTGCTGTTTGCGCCAGCAGCCTTCCTTTGATGGATGCGCCGGTAAGCATATTAATAGCTGTCTGAGCCAAAACGATTCCTTCAAAATGACTTGTTGTTCCGATGGTAACGTAACCGGCTGTTTGCCAGAAAATATTTTTTGCCTGTGCTCCTCCACTTAAAGTTATTTTCATAGCTGAGGCCATTGTAAGATTCCCTGCAATCTGGAATATCCAAACGTCGTTGGCTCCGCCCGAAATAGTAACATTGGTTGGAATGGTTACATCAGTAGTAAATTTATAAAGGCCGGGTGTAAGGGTTTTGCCTCCGATATTTCCGGCTCCCGGATTTACAAAATTCGGGTTTGTACGACCTGCCGCATCAACATAGGCTGTCTGCATATTATTAACTGCGGTTGTTAACATACTGGGATTTGTAACCCTACATGGAAGAGGTCCGGCAGCATCTACGGAGTAAATAGTACCTGATACTTCGGTACAGGTTACCAATATGGCCGCGCCTGTGATAGGGCTTGCACCAACATTTCCGGTTATGGTTGATTTATACACATCTGTAACTCCTGTTTTTGATAAAATTGCAAAATCACCGGCTACTCCAAGATTAACTGGTTTTATTTTTGCAGCTGGCGGTGTTACAACAACGCATTTTTCTATTGAAGGATTTACAGAAGAAGTAATCGGATCCTTTTCGCAACTTCCCATTAATACTGTTAACAATAAAGCTGTGACTGGTAAAAATTTAATCAGTTTCATTTTCTTTTTCTTGGTTGTGACAATATTATCACGGCGCAAAGGTGATTCTTTATGTCAGGGGTGGTGTTACACTATTATTAATTAGAGTTGTAAGATTCACACATTCCGATGCCAGCGCTAAGCATGCTGTTTTCAAAAAAAAGGAGGCTGGCCTTTGACAGACAGTCTCTTATCACAATTATATTCAAGTGTCTGCTGAAAAACTCAGCTATCCTGTTTCAATTTTATATTTCGGGCACCAAACTGAAAGAAGCTGAACAAACGATGTATGCGTGGGCAGAACTCATTTCAAGCTTGTTTGATTAAATGCACTATTTAATATCATAAATACTTAAATTATTATCTACATTTACTGATTCGGTATTGAATGACACTGTCATTTAACTCAGGTCAAAATATAATTAAACAGGTCGTTCAGGAAGTAATGCAGGGCATAAAAATGAAGAACAAAAAAGAATTTGATGGCTATAGACAGTCCATTTTAAAAAACATATGGTTTGCCACAACAATTGCAACAGTTATTTTTTTTGGTGCGTTGGGTACATGGTTGCAGGTTCACCATGCCGAAGCTGAAAAGCGCGAAAATATGTTGCAGGAAGTAAAATTGCTGGCTCAAACTTTGAACTTCGATTATCTGAGGATTCTTACCGGCAAAGAAGCTGACACTTCGTTGGTGGAATACCAAATATTAAAAGAGCAGTTCAGCATATACTTACGGAATAACAAAAAATATCGTGACCTTTATTTATTGGGCCTCAATAACGATCGGAAAGTTTTCTTTTTAATGGATAATGACGAGAAAACTCCAGCCATGCCAGGTGAAGTTTATAAGGAAGCTTCAATCAAACTCCGGAATGTTTTTAGTTCGTCAACCTCTGTTATTGAAGGACCTCTTCCGGATAAATGGGGAACATGGGTTTCAGCCTTAGTTTCAGTTAATGATCCACTTTCGGGCAAAACCATTGCTGTTCTTGGTATTGACATAGATGCTTATTCCTGGAAATGGGATGTATATAAGGCATCAATTGAGCCAATAATAATGACGTTTAGTGTCCTGGTTATCTTCTTAATTATAATTAGATTATACAACCGTCGGTCGAAGCTTCGCGGCACATCTTCACGCTCAATATGGAATATCGAACCTATTTTGGCTGCGATTATAGGTTTAACGCTGACATTATTCTTTTCACATATAGCATATTACAGAATTTCTATTGATCAGTCCAGATCATTTAAAGCACTGGCAATAAGTAAAACTGCCAACTTCGCCGTCAAAATATTTAATCTGAGAGACATTGAACTCGATGGACTGGCTAATTATTATATTGGTAGCGAGAATGTTAGTTTGGATGAATTTCAAAAATATACTCAATTTCTATTAAAGTCGCAATTTGTTCAACGCTGGGGCTGGATACAGGCGGTTCCATACTCAGACACAACCTCTCTCAGGCACTATGTGAATAAACATGAATTATCGAGTTTCAGGATATGGCAAAAAAACTCTGGAAGTAAGCCACCAACAAATACAGGCCTAAACGAGTGTTATCCATTGCTTCATATAGCCCCGCTTAATGGCAATGAACATAGATTAGGATTTGACTTTGGCTCCGATTCATCGTATCGCAAGGCAATGGAACTGGCAGCCCGATCCGGACTTATGACCAGTTCCGATCTTGTAAATCCTGAATCCGAAACAGATATTCAGAAAGAGCTATTAATGATTTTCATGCCAGTGTATTATAATTCCGAACCAAGGCAACTCCGTGGTTTTGCAGTTGCTGAACTGAATATGGAATCTTACCTGGAGAATGCAGACCCCGATAATACCACTTCTCTTGAAATTTTTCTGTTACACAAGGATAGTCCTCCTGACCTGATTACCAAATCAAATAATTCCTTATTCCCTCAGGAACCAGGATTAATTGAAACGCGACCTCTTTTTGCTTTTGGTAAAGTATTTGCAGTAAATGTTCAAAGTGGCCCCGAATATAACAAAGTACAGCCGATAGAGGCAAGTTTGCTAACTGCGTTGATGGGCATACTGCTTACATCTGCTTTAGCTGTATTAACCGGATTAACCCTTCAAAGGCGCGAAAAACTGGAACAACTGGTTACACAACGCACTTCTGCATTACAGGAAAGTGAAACAAATTTCAGATTATTTTTCGAAAATTCACCTGTCGGCAAATCCATTACAGGGCTCGACGGATCGCTTAAGGTAAACAAATCATTTTGTAATATAGTTGGATACACTGAAGAAGAACTTATAACGAAGACATGGGATGAAATTACTTTTCCGGAAGATATTGCAGTAAAACAGGAAATAATCAAATCAATGCTTGCCGGATTAATTAAAGTTGTACGTTTCGAAACCCGGTTTGTTCATAAAAACGGCAGCATTGTATGGACAGACTTATCCACTTTTCTTCAAAGAGATCTGCATGGGAATCCTCAATTTTTCATCACCTCAATTAATGATATCACTGAGCGTAAAAAGGCTGAGGAAGCGCTTGAGGAAAGCAGACAA
>JBBRYZ010000032.1:0-32013 GCA_038237165.1 Bacteroidales bacterium
CTTGGACTTGGAATTTGGAACTTGGAAATGACCCCTCTGTCCTTCGGACATCTCCCCGTGGGGGAGAACCCTTCGAACAAAACTTGATGAAAGTTTGAAGTTTTGGAATTTGGGACTTGGACTTGGAATTTGGAACTTGGAAATGACCCCTCTGTCCTTCGGACATCTCCCCGTGGGGGAGAACCCTTCGAACAAAACTTGATGAAAGTTTGAAGTTTTGGGACTTGAGACTTGAGACTTGAAACCTGAAACTTGAAACTTGAAACCTGGAACCTGCAACCTGCAACCTGTACATTTAACTGAATTTTAGAAAGAATCCCCGGATAAATCGTATGACTATCACAATTGTTTCTTTCGGCCTTTTCGACAGGGAATTTCTGGAAAAGATTTCTGATGCGGTTGCACGCGAATACAATTGTACGGTTGTAATTAAAGATGCTTACGTTGATATAAGTATTCACTTTGATCCCACCCGAAGGCAATATAATGGTGATAAATTACTACAGATGGTTCACTCCATGCAATTTGATGAATCTTCAAAAGTAATCGGGCTATTTAATGTTGATCTTTTTATTCCTATTCTCACCTATATTTTTGGCCAGGCTCAGTTGGGCGGACGCTCAGGAATTGCCTCCATGTACCGACTTAGCAACGAGCGTTACGGAATAGCTAACGACGATGCCGTGCTTCTCGATCGCTTTACGAAAGAAGTTATTCACGAACTGGGTCATATGTTTGGCTTAATTCACTGCCACACACCGACTTGTGTTATGCGTTCGAGCACTTATGTAGAAGATATTGATCAGAAAGATGTGCAGCTTTGTGCGAAATGCCGTAAAATTCTGGATGATTTAAATTGAACCGCATACGCAATACATTGTTACATTTCTAGCAGTGATTTTTGAAATCAAAATCTGCAAAATACCTAAGCGATTTCTTCAGCTATCAAAAAAAATATTCTTAATCGAACAGGTTCTGAGTTGTTTTGCAAAACCTTAACTTTTAATATATTTCTTCAATAAGATAGTTAGTTTCATTAAAGTTAAATGAATTTCCTTTTTGCAAATCTTTCATGTTTTTATAAATCGGGGCTTTAGTTGAAATGCCAAAGATTGTATCTCCGTCTATTTCAACTTTTTCACTGGAAACACCTATGAAAAATGTTAGCTGGTTGGTAATAACAACTGCTCCGGGTTCAACAAGAGTATGTTCCTTTGTAATGTCTAATGAATTCAGATAATCCAGTTCTTTTTGAGCAAAAGTGAGTTCATTCCCTAAGGCATTTAGTAAATCTAATTTGCCAGCTCTGCGATTATCACTCTGACTTGCGGATTCATTGCGGCTAAAGGCTGCGTTATGCATTTCAGCCTTTTGCAATTTGAAATTATCAATCAATTCATGCTGCTTTTGCACACAGGCTTGCAGTATCCGGGTTTTATCTACTCTGTTTTTCATACTATTACCATCCGTCTAATTAGTTGTAAAGATATACTTTTTCTTCTACAACCCATAGATTGATAGTAGCAAAGCTACCTTACAGGCTAATTTTGTATTGAAATTTTCTATGAGCATTGCACAATAGGCACTTATATTGTAACATCGCTCAGATGAATTACATACGGCAGGGTTTTTCCTGGAAGAGGCTATTCAGCTTCCTGGTGTTAGGTAGCGGCGTATTTTATGGTTTGCTGGTAGATGGTATGGATATCCATTTGTAATTTATAATATTCAGGATTGAGAAAAGAAGTCTGGGTTGGAGAAACTAAATAGTAGGGAAAATAGAATTTTGTGTGATGCGTGTCGGGAGACACACGCCAGCAAAGGTTTTGATTGCTGAAAAGTGTATTTTGATTGCTGATAAGTACTTTTTGCGCGCTACTGCACGTGTTTTGCAGACCGATGAAAAACTTTTGCGGGCTGATGACCTGATCGTCTGTCATCATGATTTAGAAATCTGCCTCTGCTGCCCAGGAACTATCCCACTGCGGGTAGTTTTTCGCCTCGCTTTATAGAAACCTTCAAATCCCGAAAAATCCTGATTCAGACATATTGCCGCGCATTACAAATATGGGCTGGTGGCTTGGCAAACATGCATCTTTCAATGGTCTATTTTATCCGTTCAAAAAAAAGGTATAAGTTTATTCCTTTGTAATAAAAATTTCTGTACGTTCTCTTTTTAACCATATCTTTAATGATTTCATTCCATGTTTTACCTGGCTCTTGTTATTATTAGCTTGCCCTACAAGGACGCTTTCGAGAATATCTCCAAGATTAATAAAGTTTATTTTTTCTAAAAGCAATTTTGGGTTTCTCGCATCATAAAACTTTAAAAAACTAATCAGAAATTCGTTTCCATATTCCTGGGGGAAGTATTTTAAGTCATAATCCGGGTCACCAACGGACATATCTCCAAAATCGATAATACCCTTGATTTTATGTGCGGTTGTATCAATTAAGATATGGTCAGCACTGAAATCGTTGTGCAACAATGCCGGCTTATAGTTAAAATTGTCAGGATTATCCAGGTAAGTGCTGAAGCGGTTTGTAACATATTCCTGATCCTGAACCGATAATTGCGGGTAAATATACCTTTTAATATCCAGGAAATATTCCCGGTATGTTTCCCTGTATTCATAGGTTTCAATACCGGTTTCAGCAAGGCTTGTTAAGTCAGTAGCGTGCAAAGCTTTCAGGAATTCGGAAAGCGTATTTTGTATCTTGTTTTGCGTTTTAACGGGAAAAGAATAGAACAGATCTTTCGTTAGACAGCTTCCCTCAATCATTCTGTAGCCAACGAAATTTGCGTTCCCGGATACATATTCGAAGTCAGGAATAGCAAGATTTAATGCCGTTCTTATTTTTGGCAATACAGCTATTTCTGTTTTCAGACTTGCCCTGATCTTTTCTCTTTTTGGAAACCGGAAAATATGAGTTTCATTGATTAAATAAGCTTTGCTGTCTTCCCCTTCTCCAATTTCGGAAATTGAGTGTATTTCTATGTCCGGGAATTCTCTTTGTACTACTGAGTGTATTCGCGTGGTTTCATTCATTTTCTTTAATTCTTTACATGATAAGGCAACCCACAGGTTGGACGGTGTTCCTTTGCCAGAGTGCCTTTCCAGCCACTGATTCAGAATTTTGAAATCTCACATATGAAACTTTTCTTCCCTGTACAGCATTTCCAGTATCTCTTTAACCCGCTTTCCCCTTGTTTCCGGTCTTTTAGCTGTTTGTATGCGCCAGGCGATGGCATATTTATTGGCTTTGTTCAGGGTTTGGTAGAATTCAAATGCTTTTTTGTTTTTTGAAAGTAATTCGAGAAAACCAGCCGGCAATTCCATGGTTCCTTGTCCATCATAAGCCACATCCCAACGGCCATCCGCTTTTGCGGCTTCCGCTTCCTTAAGCCCGGCGGGTTTCATCCGACCTTCGGCGGTAAGGCGGGCAATATGTTCAATATTTCGCTTGCTCCACATACTGCGCGGTCTGCGGGGTGTAAATCGCTGCATATACGAAAGCGCATCAATGGATTTCAGTTGCCCGTCTATCCAGCCATAGCACAACGCCACATCAAGCGCTTCGGCATACACCACACTCGCAATGCCAGAGCCTTTTTTAAACATCTGCAGCCATATGCCTTTCGAAACCGCGTGGTTTTGTTCAAGCCATTGCTCCCATTCAGCGGACGAAGCGAATGGAATAATTTCCAGATCAGGTTTGCCGGCATTATTTGTCATTGGTAGAATTGTCAACAGCGACTGCATCTGTAACTGATTTCTTTTTAAACCAGTTTCCGGGATTAAAATATGCTTTGTATTTTTTGAAAATTTCCTTTCCCAGTAATGCACCTCCGGAATAAAACATAATTTCGGCAATCACAAGTGTTGTTGTTGTAGCTGTTATTTTGGCCTTCTTATCTATGTTCAGGAAAGGAATGATAAGCAAAGTTGCGAATAAAAACAACGATATCACGATCAAGATTATTCCTGTTTTAAATTTCCAGCTTGTCTGCATATTAAATTTATTGAATTTGTCAAATGCTGTTATATGAAGTCGCATTCTGACAATAATTATTGTTAAAGTATTTCAACTTCTTTATTTATAAATTTCCTGTACGAAGCAAATGCTCCGGCTATCATTTCACGACTCAGGTTGTCAGGTTGCCTGAAGAAATTTGTTTCGAGAATTGTTTTGTTGTTTTTTGTAGTCCGTTTCCAAATACCTTCCACCTGGTTGTTGACTATGATAACAGGCCGGAATATACCATTGTTCGAAACAGCATTTTGATGGTTAGTAAAAGGAAGAATTGCAGTTCGGTCCTTATAGCTAATGAGAATTTCATCGTAAGCAGGCATCATGAAAATATGATCCTTTTTAACCATTGGATTAACAGTGGTTTCGGCAAACCAATACATCTGGTTGTTTACCGTTTCAGAAACAAATTCATGCTTTACCAGTTCCAATGCATATTTCGAATCCTTAACCGGTAATCCCGACCACCAGGTAAAATCCTTCAATGTAGCAGGGCCATGACTTCTGAAATAGGTTCGGGCTAGTACACCTAAAGATTCTTCACGGCTGAACACGGATGCTTTCGGTGCTCTTTCCGAAAGCAATGCATAGGTCAGCTTATTGTTTCTGGTTTTTCCGTTGCAAACAATACCGTCGAGTTCGGCCCGCATTAAAATGTGTGATAGCCTGTTATCGGATGTATTAATATCTTCTGTTGCTAATAAGTCAGCAATCTCTTTACGGGTAAGATGATAGCCTCCTGCCAGAGCTTTTTCTAAAATAGAATTGCTTTTTCTGTAAACCGCATCATTAAGTTCCAATTGTTTGTCTCTCGATTTCATGGCAGCTTTTATATTAGGAGCGGTCAGGCTAAGCATACTGTATATGTCGTCGGCTGAAACAAAATGCCAGGTTGGACGCAGCAAATGAGTCCTGATAATTTCACCCGAATCAATAGCTGAATTTATTGTCTTTTCAGTAGAACCAGGCAATCGCATACCAACAGCCCATTTCGCCATGGCAAAATCCTGTGCCTGTATAGCACCCATCCAGCCGACAATTTCTTTCGGAGTATTGAATTCCGAGCCTGCTATTTGCTGGTTGATCAGCCTGAGATATGAAATATCCTGTAGAGTCATAAACTGGATTAACCGGGTTTTAATGCATTATTTTACAATTGTTTGTTCCGAAATCTGACAATAGATCAAAATCAATATTTGTTTGCTTTATTTATATGCCCTTTCTTATTCAGAATGTAATAACCACATTTCCAGTTTTCATCCCGGTTTCAACATACCTGTATGCCTCAACAATCTGTTCAATAGGATAGCTCCTGTCAATTACCGGTTTGTACTTTCCTGTAGCGACCAGTTCTCTTAAAAATTCAACATCGTTCTTATTGATAGTCGGCATCGGGAATAATAATTTTTTAGCGCCGAATAGCGTGGTTATAAGTGCCAGAAAAGGATTCTGATAAATATAGCCCAGTTCGGTCGACATATATATTCCATTTTTTTTAAGTAATGGCCTGCATTTCCCAAAAGAGCTTTTGCCGACAGCATCAAACACTGAATCAAATTTCGTATTAATCTTTGTGAAGTCTTCTTTTTTGTAATCTATCACCACGTCAGCACCCAGCGATTTAACCAGTTCCATATTTTTTGTATCTGAAATGGCGGTAACATCGGCACCAAAGTATTTCACAAGCTGCACTGCCGCCGAGCCAATGGCACCGGTTGCACCGTTGATCAAAACCTGTTGCCCGGCTGTAATTTTTGCCGCCCTGATATCGCATAGGGCGTAATGAGCGCCTTCGGTAATGGGAGCGGCATCGGTAAAGGATATATTTTCCGGCATTGTTGCCAGTGAGTCGTTTTCGGCCATGGTCAAGTATTAGGCATGTCCTCCAAACTTTGTATCATTATAACCAAATACTTTATCGCCCGGTTTAAAAGAGGATACATCTTTGCCTGTTGCTTCAATTTCCCCGGCAAATTCACATCCAAGTATAGGGCTCTTTGGCCTGATTAAGCCGCTCCAGAACCTGACAATAAAATAATTGGCGCTACGGAAACCGCAGTCGGTGCGGTTAACCGTTGAAGCGTGAACTTTTATAAGTACCTCATTGACTTTTGCAATCGGATTTTCAACTTCTGCCAGGCGGACGATTTCCGGCGGCCCATAACTGGTGTAAACAGCAGCTTTCATTTTATGGTAGTGAATAAGGTGATTTTAATATCCGCGAATTTGTTGATGTTGTCTTTTTACCTGCCTGCAACAGTAGATGCGGGGTTAATTAAAGTCATCATTTCCCAATTTCCAGTGGTGACCCTACTATCTGCATATCGTTATCCGAAAAAATCTGTGCAATTTCCTGCTTGTCAGGTTCATGGTCCAAGGCTGCCATGGTTACAAAAAAATCTTCCATTTTTCCTGCGGGCTGAAAAACAACAGTCATTTTCCCTTTTTCTGATACCTGTGTCCAGGCATGTGGCACATTACGGGGCAAAAATATACTATCTCCTTTCGACAAACTAAACTTTTCATCTCCTACCTGGAAATAATAGGAGCCTTCAATCACATAAAACACTTCGTCCTGCGAGTTATGAATATGCAGTGGTGTTCCCTTTCCCTGCGAAAGCGAAGTCTGCTCAAAAATTGCCAGGGCTCCGTTGGTATCGCTTCCGGAGACTTTTACATCAAGAATATTTGAGTTCACACCTTTTAAATGAATATGCCCGTGAATACGCCCTTCACCTGCATTAGCTTTAAATCCTTTATTTGTTTCCATAGGTAAACTGATTTTAAGGTTGGCAAAAAGTGTTGATGGAAAAATGGCAAGTGCCGAAAGTATAAATGTTCCTCTTTTCATTTTCTTGATTTTCTTGAGTTTTATAACCTGGTTTATCTGGTAATGTTTAGTGAAAGTCTTTAATCTAAATGTTGACATTATTAGCGACTGGGATTTC
The DNA here is from genome assembly GCA_038237165.1 of Bacteroidales bacterium. Lineage (GTDB taxonomy): Bacteria > Bacteroidota > Bacteroidia > Bacteroidales > UBA4417 > UBA4417. The sequence continues at coordinate 6,981 of JBBRYZ010000032.1, forward strand.
TATCTCTGAGGTTGTAACTTGTTTTTGATCTTTAGCGCTGTTTTTATTATCTTCTCATGCCGGTTCCTTTTCCAAAATTGATATTACAATGGTTTGATCGCTTCGAAGTTGCTTTTTGTCTTTAACTTTTACGGGGGAAATGCTATATGCTTCCCTCATAAATTTTTCAATAAAACCATTGGGGATTTTTCTTTTTCATTCACAAGTCGTCTATTACGGAGATTCTCATTTTGATGTCTTCTACTGCTTTGATGAAGCGATTGAGCTTCAAACGTATTTAGTTTTCGCCTTTTTTAAAAGCAGGTTTATCCTTTTGCCAGTTGTTTCTTGTTTTTTACAAGGCTCATTATAATTGGTGTTAAGAATAAAACAAATCTTGCAATAACTGGATTAATAATTATAGCTGTAAGCAACGAAAGCATAAAAATGAAAGGCAAAAGTAATGAACGGATTTTGGCTTTTAGTAAAAAATCGCCTGAAGGAAAATCCTGCGTCAGATTATTTTTAGGGTTTCCAATATAACTCCACATTAAAAAATTAAGGAATCCTGTAAGGCAAATATTGGCAACATAGACGGCATAAGGTGAAATAAGATATATAAATTCGGGTGATGAAAACTCACTGTAAACACCTGTTGAAAAGGGCATTAGCACAATCGAAAATAAGAACAAAAGGTTTAACCAGATCAATTTGCCGTTATAATTCACTACAAATCCAAACATCCGGTGATGGATAAACCAGTACAAACCTATAATGAAAAAACTGAGGATAAATCCCAGGAATTTCCAGCCTAACGAAAACAATTCTTTAATGAAATTGTGTTCGGTCGGTGCTATCCCTTTTAATTCCGGGATTTTAATTTCGATGATCAGAAGTGTAACTGCAATTGCAAATACTGCATCGCTGAATAGAGCGATCCGTTCTATCTGAAATTCAATTTTGCTATTCTGATGTTGATTTTTCATTGTTTACCAAGAGTTATTAATATGAATAAAAATTGAATTTTCTACTCTGTTAGAATAACTTGCAACCTATTAATTGCCATAACAATTGCAGCTTTCTTTTACATATTCGTGATTTTGGAGAATAGTGAACACGAAAAAATAAAACTGTGGTGTAAAAATCTGTGTTAACCTGGACTGAAATACTTACTTGCTTTATGCCAATACTTTAGCAAGTTGAAATCTAAAACAATGTGACTATGAATTATGTTCAAAACAAAATTTAAGGATAAAATATCATTAGCCAAAAACACTGGTATTCGGACACGAAAAATCCCCGTCACTTCACAGCCACAGGGATTTGTATAGGTTTTCTATACAGGTGATTTATAGTGTTAGGTCCAATTGGTTACTCATTATAGACCTGGTTTTCCTGCTCCGCAACACGTATAAAAGTTGTTCTCTTACTCAATTCCTTTAATTTGGATGCTCCTACATAGGTACAGGTGCTGCGAACACCTCCCAGAATATCAAGTATTGTGTTTTCAACTTTTCCCCTATAAAGAACTTCTACCGCTTTGCCTTCGCTGGCGCGGTAATCGGCAACGCCGCCTGAATGTTTATCCATGGCGGTTTTGGAACTCATTCCGTAAAACTGTTTTACTTTTTTCCCATTCTTCTCAATCAGTTCGCCGCCACTTTCATCGTGCCCGGCCAGCATACCGCCCAGCATTACAAAGTCAGCTCCAGCTCCGAATGCTTTGGCTACATCGCCTGGTGTAGCGCAGCCTCCGTCGCTGATAATCAGCCCGCCAAGCCCGTGAGCGGCATCGGCACATTCAATAATAGCTGAGAGTTGCGGATAGCCGACACCGGTTTTTATGCGGGTAGTGCAAACTGAACCGGGTCCAATTCCAACTTTAATGATATCGGCGCCAGCCAGTAACAGTTCTTCAACGATTTCGCCGGTTACCACATTTCCGGCGATAATTATTTTATCCTGAAATTTCTTTCGTATCTGTTTCACAAAAGCTACAAAATGCTCCGAATATCCGTTAGCAACATCAATACAGATAAACCGGATCGATGGATTGGCGGTAATTACCTGGGTTATTTTTTCCAGATCCTTAGAACCTGTACCCGAACTGACGGCAATAAAATTCTCAATTCCTTTGGGCGCTCTTGCCATAAAATTATTCCATTCGTCAAGAGAATAATGCTTGTGGATGGCTGTAAACAACTGTTTCTCAAAAAGAGCCAGGGCCATTTCGAATGTGCCGACTGTATCCATATTTGCGGCCATAATTGGGATGCCAGTCCAGTCGGTATCAGTATGCATAAACCGGAAATTGCGTTCAAGTTTAACCTGCGAGCGGCTGCTTAGTGTTGATCGTTTCGGCCTGAACATCACATCTTTAAAACCCAATTTTAATTCGTACTCTATTCTCATCTTTTCCCTTTTTTAGATTTGCAAAGTTAAGGGATTGCTGAATTTTTGGTATAAAAATTTCTGATTTAGTGATGACGCTGTCTTTTGAAGCAGGTTGCAAATAATTCATTGTGGCTGAATTGAACTTTTTTCACTTACTTTGACCTGAAAATTTAGCCCTATGTTTAAACGAATAATTTTTATCACCTTTCTGACAGCAAACATTTTAGGTTTGACTGATACTTTTGCCTGCACCAATTTTATTGTAACCAAAGGTGCCAGTAGCGACCATTCGGTGATGATCACCTACAATGCCGATTCGCATACCCGTTACGGCGCAATAGCTTTTTACCCGGCTGGCGATCACCTGGCCGGCGATTTGTTGGAAGTATATCATTACGAAAACGGCAAATTGATGGGGAAAATTCTTAATATTCCACATACCTATTCCGTAGTTCAGTTTATGAATGAATATCAGGTGGCTATAGGCGAAACTACCTGGGGTGGGCTCGATTCGCTTTCGAAACAGCCGGGAGCAATCCTTGATTATGGTTCGCTTATGAAAATTGCACTTCAGCGTTCCAAAACTGCGCGTGAAGCGATCAAAGTAATGACCGATCTGGTGGCTCAATACGGATATGCTACTAGTGGCGAATCTTTTTCCGTTTCGGATGCCAACGAAGCATGGATCGTGGAAATGATTGGCAAAGGAAAATATGAAAAGGGCGCCGTATGGGTTGCACGTTTAATACCAGACGGATATATCAGCGGACATGCCAACCATGCCAGAATCACCACTTTCCCGTTTCAGAAAACCAATAACTGGAATGATCTGAAACAGACTACCTATCATTCGGCTGATGTGATCAGCTTTGCAAAGAAAAACGGGTTTTACAAAGGCAGCGACGAAACTTTCAGTTTTTCGGATGTGTATAATCCGATAAATTTTAGTGGCGCCCGTTTCAGCGAGGCAAGAGTTTGGTCGTTTTTCAGAAAGATCAATGCCAATTTGCGTGAAAACGCTGATTATACAAATTACGCACTGGGTAAACTTTTGCGTAATCCGGTTCTTATGGATGGAAACAAAAATCCAAACGGTTTTGTATCGAACAGGATGCCTTTATGGGTTAAGCCCGATGCACCGGTTACGCGTGAACAAGTGATGGCCGGGATGCGAGATCATTACGAGGACACACCTCTCGATATGCGCAATGATCCGGGTGCCGGGCCATTTAAGCTTCCATACCGCTGGCGCCCTATGGAATTTGAAGTCGATAGCGTAATGTACCTGAACGAAAGAGCCGTTGCTACTCAGCAGACAGGTTATAGTTTTGTGGCTCAGTCGCGTAATTGGCTGCCCGATCCGGTTGGAGGTATTTTCTGGTTTGGGGTTGATGATGCCGACGGCTGCGTATATGCGCCTATGTATTGTGGTATCAATAAAATACCTGAAAGCTATGCGATAGGCAATGGTTCCATGATTACCTGGTCCGAAACTTCCGCATACTGGACATTCAGCCAGGTCAACAACTGGGCATACACGCGTTACAATGCAATCCATCCGGAAATTGAACAATACCAGCAACAGCTTGAGTATAAATTTTCGTCCGAGGTAAATATTATCGATAAACAAGCTGCGGATACTTATAAACAGAATCCTGCTAAAGCGCTCGATTTCATTACAGATTATTCGGTTTCGACTGGAAATAAACTTGTAAGCGACTGGAAAGTATTTTATCAGTATTTGTTTATGAAGTACCACGATGGCAATATTAAAAATTCGGAAGGCCGGAAATTGCTTGATAATGGTAATGGGCGCAATATTCCGAAAATGCCTGCCCAGCCGGGTTATGGCAAAGATTGGGAACGTATCATGATACAGGGCACCGGCGACAGACTGAAAGTGCCGGTTAAAGAATAAACCTGATTAACTCATTTTTTTGCCAGAAGCATTGATGCCATTACATTCGGGTCATTAAATTGCATATTTTTATTTTGCTTGAAACCAGCGTTAAATAACCCTGTTAAAACCGGACTTATTTAAGCTATTCAGCTAATCTGAATAGGTTCATCATGATCTTCAAATTGCAAATAAATCAGATTTCAAAATTTCTGACCTATCTTTAGAAAAGATTTCTTTAACATTCCTGATTTTGTTTTTGTAAAGGTATGAAGATGTTTGTAAAAAATATATATTTGCGGAACTTACTTAATAAAAAACATTATTATGAAATGGCCATTCTCTGAGTTTAAACAATTTTGTGATTTAAAATTCTGCTTGTTTGTTACTTTAATATTATTTGGTGGCAGCCTTTCGGCACAAAATAAAACTCTGAAAAATGATAAAGTTTTCTGGAAGGAAGATTTTTCAGCCGGAAAACTTCCTGAAGGATGGACTAACAAGGCGCTGAACGACAGCAGTAGTTTGTGGGAATGCACTGACCAGCCATTCCCCGGATCCTATGGGCGCGATCAGCAGGCCCCTCCGGTTGCATCCAAAAGTAAAGGATTTCATATGCAATATGGCGCTGGTTCCAGGGTTGAGAAAGCTTACCGCAAATGGGAAAAAGCCGGTATATGGCCCGATGCATATTTTCAGACCTCTGCCATCGACTGTTCAAGAAAAGGTTCAGTGGTACTGAAATTTCAGCAATATTTTATGTGGAACGATTGGGGAAAACTGCGTAAAGACGCAGGTTTATTCGTTTGTGTTTCGAACAACGGCACCGATTGGAAAGAATACGATGTACGGAATGGAATTGGCTCAGAAGCCGATTGCCTCAATCCTATGAACATGGAGCTTAATATAACATCTGTGGCGGCTTTCCAGCCAAAAGTTTACCTGCGTTTCCAGTGGAGGGGAATTTATGCCTGGTACTGGATGGTTGACGATATTGAGCTATCGGAAGCGCTGGACATGGATCTGGCTGCATCGGCCCTTGTTTCGCATCCGCAATCAGGCAATGCATTTACAAATGCTGATGTTTTTAAATTCAATGTGGTTAACCTCAGTTCAAAACCAATAAATAAGTCTTTTGATTGCTATCTGAACATCGATAACCGCCAGCCTCTAAAGGTGTCGGTAGCATTGAGCGATAAGAATCCCCTCGGAATAGTTGATACAACTGTTGTTGCATTTCCATCAGCCGATCTAACGGATTACGGAATTCATAAAATCAGATTTTACACTTCCATGGCTAATGATGACCGTAGATCTAATGACACACTTGCCATGGAACTTTATTCTAAGGCCTACCAACTTGGCACAGTTACCGGATTTACAAATAATGGAAATAAATTTGTTTTCGAATGCAATCATGCAAAAGTCGAAGTAGATTTTTGCAGGGATGATATTTTCAGGGTTCAAATGTCGTATAACGGAGAATTTACAAATCCCGCCGGGAATGATATTGTTATAAATCCCCTGGCTGGTAATCCGGCCGTAACTTTTAAAAAGATAGATGATTATTACCTTATGTCAACCGGCAAGGTTGCTTTAAGGGCTTATCAGAAACCACTGCGTTTTGCCATGTACAAGCCGGATAATAAAACTCTTGTTTGGGAAGAGAAAGAAGGTCTGACGTATGGCAAAGAAACCGTTCAGTATCTTAAGCGGGGAGAGCACGAATATTTCTATGGTGGAGGTATGCAGAACGGTCGTTTTTCGCACCGCGATAAAACCATTTTGATGCGTATCGACTGGAACTGGGAAGACGGCGGAGCGCCTAATCCCGCTCCATTTTATATGAGCACCAATGGGTATGGCGCTTTACGCAATACCTATGCTCCGGGTGAATACGCATTTAATGATACAGTTACACTGAAACATAGCGAAGCCCGCTTCGACTGCTATTATTTTGCCGGGGAAACTTTAAAAGATATTTTGAACGCATACACCGATATTACCGGGAAACCGTTTCTGCCTCCCCGCTGGGCTTTGGGAATGGGTGATGCAAACTGCTATAACCGTGGCGCTAACAAAGGCAAAAATACAACCGGTTATGCCGGAACAACTCCGGATGTAATTCCGTTGATTGCTGATAAATACATTGCCAACGATATACCCCGGGGCTGGATATTGCCTAATGATGGGTACGGATGTGGTTATACCAAATTGGATTCAGTTGTGGTTGAATTACGTAAACGCGGATTTCACACCGGTTTATGGACCGAAAACGGTGTTGAAAAAATTGCCCGTGAAGTTGGAGAATACGGAAGCCGCTTGTGTAAACTTGATGTAGCCTGGGTAGGTGAAGGGTATAAATTTGCAATTGATGGTTGTAAAGCAGCTTATAACGGGATTGAAAACGCCAGCGATGCGCGCGGTTTCGTATGGTCAGTTTGCGGTTGGGCAGGCAGCCAGCGCAATACTGTTTTGTGGACTGGCGACCAGAAAGGAACCTGGGATTATATCCGCTGGCACATTCCGACAGTGATCGGCTCGGGTCTCTCGGCACAGAATTCAGCCACCGGCGATATCGACGGTATTTTTGGCGGAAGCGATAAAACTTTTACCCGCGATCTGCAATGGAAATGCTTTACACCGGTATTAATGTCGATGTCGGGATGGGCGCCAAAGGACAAACAACCTTACGTTTACGGCGAGCCTTACACTTCCATCAACCGCAATTACCTGAAACTGAAATTGCGCCTCACGCCATATATGTACACTTTATGCAACGAGGCTTGGGAAACCGGAGTTCCTGCAGTGCGCGCTTTGGTGCTTGAATATCCTAATGATCCGGTTGCTCTTGGAACTCAAACAGAATATGAATTCCTGTTGGGAAAGAATTTTCTGGTAGCTCCTGTTTACTGCGATACCAATGTGCGCGATAACATATATCTGCCCGAAGGTAAATGGTTCGATTACTGGGATGGAACTGTTTTCACAGGAAAAACTACCTTAAACGCTTATTCCGCACCGCTTGATAAACTTCCGCTTTTCATAAAAGCCGGCTCCATAATCCCCATGTTCCAGCAAATGAATTATGACAACGAACGTCCTGCTGATACACTTACGCTGGATATTTATCCGGGACCAGATGCACGTTTCGAAATGTTTGAAGACGAAGGCTCTAACCGTGATTACAGGATCGGTAAATTCACAAAAACCATATTGTCAGCACAATCCGATCAAAATGGAACACGCGTAAATAAAATCAGTATTTCTGCCGGCAAAGGCGATTATAAAGGGAAACTTTTAGCGCGAACTTATATTCTTCAAATCCATAGTTCGGTGTTACCAAAACAGATTCTGGTTCAGGGAATAAAATTGAAAAAATTTAAGAAAGCTGAAGAATTGACTAAGGCAGCTACCGGATGGTATTTTAACCCGGAGGATAAAAAAGGAATAATCTTCATCAAAACCACTAAATTATCAACTGCTGTTGATGCAGCCCTTAAACTGAATTACTAGTTGATTGACATTGGTTTGAAATTCTTTTATCTAAAAGTTTCTGTAGTTCATGCCCGTAAATGAAGAAAGAAAATCCTGAACGGAATTTTTAAGATAGCAATTGAACCAAAGTGTTTTGGAATGTATATTTTACTTAACATTTAACCCGTTCTCCAATGAATAAATTCCTTCTTTTCATTTTGGCCTTCTCTTTTGTTGCCTGCACATTCGCACAGAATGCCGTTATACAGGAAAAGGCACATTCAATGAATTCGTATCCATTTTCTGACCCGGATCCTGTGGCAGAGCCTGGCCGAATTTATCCCTATTTCCGCTTCGATGGCTACACCGGCGAGGGTCGAAAAATGGACTGGAATATGGTGGAAATGGAAAATCCTTACATTAAGGTCTATATAACGACACAGATAGGAGGGAAGGTATGGGGCGCCGTTGAGAAAAGCACAGGCAAGGAGTTTTATTATTTTAACCATGCTGTGAAATTTCGTGATGTGGCCATGCGCGGACCCTGGACATCGGGTGGAATCGAATTTAATTTCGGGGTTATCGGGCATGCGCCTTCCAGCTCTTCACCGGTAGATTATCTTACCCGCGAAAATCCTGATGGAAGCGTCAGTTGTTTTGTCGGTAGCACCGATCTGCCTTCGGGAACGCGCTGGCGTGTTGAGATCAATCTTCAAAAGGATAAAGCTTACTTTACCACAAGATCATTCTGGTACAATCCTTCCAGCTTCGAGCAATCCTATTACCACTGGACCAATGCAGGGATAAAATCTGCCGGTAATCTCGAATATGCCTATCCGGGTCAGTATTACCTTGGGCATGATGGTTCAAATCACCCCTGGCCAATCGACAAGGAGGGCCGGAATCTTTCTTTTTATGAAAACAATAACTTTGAAAGTTATAAATCGTATCATGTTTTTGGCGAATACACCGGTTTTTATGGCGGCTATTGGCACGATGATGAATTTGGAACCGGACATTACGCGGCGTACGACGAAAAGCCAGGTAAAAAACTCTGGATATGGGGTTTGTCAAGACAAGGCATGATCTGGGAAAAACTGCTTACCGATACCGACGGACAATATACCGAAGTTCAATCGGGAAGGCTTTTTAACCAGGAAGCTTCCAACAGTACCTTAACACCATTTAAACATCGCTCATTTATTCCTGGTGGCACCGACAGTTGGACAGAATACTGGTTTCCTGTAAAAGGCACAAAAGGTTTAAAATACGGAACACCTGAAGGTTCAGTAAATCTTGAAACCAAAGGGAATAAGATTTTTGTCTGGTTCAGTCCCCTGGCTGCAACAAACGAGAAACTCAAAATATACCAGGACGATAAATTATTATGGGAAAAGCAACTTTCGCTTTTGCCGATGCAGCTTTTTTCGGATTCACTGCCGTTTGATGGCAATGCAGTTAAGCTGAAAATAGTTTTGGGCGACTATACCGTGCTTTATAATACCGACCGCGATGCCGTTAAACTGAGCAGACCCGTAAATATGCCATCTGATTTTGACTGGAATTCTCTTTATGGTCAATACCTGCAGGGAAAGGAATGGGAAAAACAAAGATTTTGGAACGATGCTAACAAATGCTTTAACAATTGCCTGGTAAAAGATCCGAATTACCTTCCGGCACTTACCGCCATGGCCGGTCTGTCGAACAGGAATTCAGAATATGAAAAGGCACTGGCTTATGCTACCAAAGGGCTTTCAATAGATACTTACGATGCTGCCGCAAATTTCGCCTATGGAATTGCAAATACTAAATTGAAGAAATATACCGATGCCATCGATGGATTCTCAATTGCATCGGCTGCCCTGGAATACAGGGCTGCATCTTATGTTGAAATGGCTAAACTTTTCCTTGTGCAGAATCAGCCAAAGCTGGCACAGACTTATGTATTAAAAGCAGCAGAAACCAATCCAATGGAAGTTCCGGCATTTGAATTACTTGCAACCATTGCAAGGATTCAAGGCGATAAACAGGCAGCTACCCAAGCCCTTGATCAACTCGAAGCACTGGATCCGTTGGATCATCTGATCCGTTTTGAGAAATACCTTCTCAATCCATCAAAAACTACTTCGGATGCTTTTACCGGTATGATACGAACAGAACTTACGCATGAAGTTTACCTCGGGATGGCAGCCTGGTATTATAACCTGGGTCAGGAAAGTGACGTGGTGAAACTTCTCAGCCTGGCACCCGATCAACCGGAAATCAACTACTGGCGGGCATGGCTTGCCGATAAAGCTGGTAATAGCTCACAGTCAGCCGAATTACTTAAAAAAGCCAACGATGGCGATCCTTCTCTTGTTTTTCCTTATTTGCAGGAAAGCAAAGCTCCGCTTACCTGGGCAATGTCAAATTCTTCAAATTGGAAACCAAAATATTACCTTGCTTTGATTGACTGGAACAATGAAAATAAGGAAGCGGCTAAGAAACTTTTTCTGGAATGCGGCGATCAGCCTGATTTCTACCCGTTTTATCTGGCCAGGGTTAAATTATTCAAATCAGCGGATCCTGTAGCAACCGAAAAGGACCTGTTAAAAGCGGTTTCGCTGGCACCTGATGCATGGCGTACCGGACTTCAATTATCAAAGTTTTATGAAACTCAAAAGCAAAATGTAAAAGGCAAAGAAGTAGCTGCAGCATCATTTGCTAAATTGCCAAAGAACTATTACCTGGGCCTTAACCTTGCCAGGCAAATGGCATTGAACGGAGAACACGAAGCCTGTGTAAACCTGTTGGCAAAACTTCAGGTGCTACCAAACGAAGGCGCCACTGCCGGATACAAGCTCTGGCGCGAATCAAATCTGGTAGTTGCTATGGATGCCTATGCTGCTAAAAAATATAAAAATGCGCTCACTTTTATAGCACAGTCCCGCACCTGGCCCGAAAACCTGGGTGTTGGCAAGCCATATGTCACCGATGAACGTCTGCCAGATTTTATTGAGTCTCTTTGTTACAAAGCGATGGGAAACAGTAAGAAGACTTCTGAACTTGAGAAAGCTATTATGGTATTCCCACAAACCAAAGGATTTCAGCCCGCTGGTTCAGTTAACCTGCTTTCAGCATGGCTTTCGCGTAAAAATGGAGAAGAGTCAAAAGCAAACGATCTGATAACTTCACTTACGAAAGCAAAACCAGTTATGAAGAATACCCGTTGGACTGAGGCTGTTTATGTCGGAAATAAAGCACTTGCCGCTTCAATTGAAAAAGAAGAAGAATTTGTTAAAGTTACTGATCCTTATATTACCGCGGTGGTTGATGATGACTTTGTTCTGATGCTGAAACTCTCAAAGCTCTTTAATTTTTAAGGTTTTTTAACCATAATTTACAGTCAATAAACATTTAATTTTGCAACATTAATAACATCCGACCTATGAAAACCATAAAAATTTATCTTTTCATTACACTGGCAATTTTTCTTGTGAGCAACACTATTGATGCACAGGTTTTGAAATACGGAACAGCTTCCTGGAATGTGGATACTCTTGGTAATCACCGGGCATTAATAAAAGTTGCTGCTAAATCCAATGCAGTGCTGGCTCACATCGACTGGCGCCGACGGGATCATCACCCTGAAAAAATTGATGTTGTGGTTGTTGAAGCCAGAACCGGAAAGCGGATTAAAAATGTCGTTCGACAAAACATTAACCGTGAATTTGGCGAACTCATTTTTCAGGCGCCATCAGCCGGACTCTACTATTTCTACTATATGCCTCATGTGATGAGCAAGGGCAATTACCCGAAAACAGCTTACAATGTTCCAGTTGATATTGCTGAGAAATCCTGGATTACCAAAAATAAATTATCCTCACTTCCTTTAACCTCTGTTCAGTTATCAAAGTTTCAGAAAGTTTCTGCGAAGGAAATACAATCCATCGATGCATTTAACTCATTTTACCCAATGGAAGTAATTGCCTCAGAAACGGAGATTTCAAACCTTTTGAAAAAAAATGCGGGTATCCCTTTTCTTATATTTCCTGAATACCGCAAATATTCAATCCGTATGACGGATGATATTCCGCAACGCTGGGCAATACGCGGAGCAAAAGCGCCCTTGAACGACATGGTTCTGAAAGGAGAATATTATACATTTCAGGCTGGCGTTTGGGCCGTTTCCAAATCTTTTCAGCGTGTGGAAATTAAATTTTCGGATCTGAAAAACGGACAGAATGCAATCAAAGCTGAAAACTTTACGTGTTTTAATACCGAAGGTTCTAATTCGGAAGGTGAATATTTTGAAAAAATATGTGGAGTTCAGCAGCATAAAATCCAGGCATTCTGGTGCGGATTGCAGGTGCCTTCGGATGCGGTTCCCGGAACGTATTCAGGCGAAGTTACCATCGTTGCAGACAATGAGAAGCCACAGTCTTTTAAACTTACCTTGCTTGTTAAAAATCAGCAGATTGTAAATAGTGGCTTCGATGATCCGGCCAAACTATCCAGGCTGAAATGGCTGAATTCGAAACTGGCTTTTGATGACGGGATTGTTCCTCCTTATACTGCAATGACCGTTAAAGATAAAACCATTGGTATACTGGGACGTACAATTACATTGAACGAGATGGGATTTCCTGCTTCGATCCAAAGCTTTTTCGATATCGAAATGACAAAACTTACCGACAAGCCACTCGAAATGTTGAATAACCCGGTTAATTTTGTTATTGAAAATGCAGATAAAACGCTGCAGAAATTTACCCCCAATGATTTTGCTTTTACAAAGAAAGCTGAAGGAGCAGTTGCCTGGACTGCCGAAGCACAATCAGCAGATTTCAGCATGCTTCTCACTGCCCAGGCCGAGTTTGACGGATGCATCGAATACCAGGTTTCACTGACTCCGAGAAAGGATTTGGAAGTTAACGATATCCGGATGGAAATTCCATACCGTAACGAGATAGCCGAAATGATGATGGGTCTTGGCGTACACGGTGGCAAAAGACCGGAAAGCCTGAGCTGGAACTGGGATCAGCAGAAAAACCAGGACGCTTTGTGGATAGGGAAAGTGAATGCTGGTATGCAAACCAGTCTGAAGGATATAAATTATGTAAGGCCATTGAATACCAATTTCTACCTGAGCAAACCGCTCAATATGCCGCCATCATGGTTTAATGCGGGGAAAGGCGGGTTTACCGCTTCACAAGCAGGTGAGGAATACCTGGTGAAAGCGTTTTCCGGTAAACGTACTTTGAAAAAAGATCAGGAATTACATTTTAATTTCCGCCTGTTGATCACTCCTTACCGACCGATAAATACGGATTGGCAGTGGAATACAAGGTTCTATCATGCTTTCCAGCCCATCGATACAATTGTTAAAACCGGAGCCAATACTGTGAATGTTCATCATGCCAATGCTATAAATCCATATATAAATTATCCTTTTCTTCGCCCTACAGAGATGAAGAAATATATTGACGAAGGACACTCCAAAGACCTGAAAGTAAAAATTTATTATACCGTTCGTGAACTGACAAATAAGGCGCCCGAAATGTTTATGCTCCGCAGCCTTGGCGACGAAGTGCTTTCGCACGGCAAGGGAAATGGTTTCTCATGGCTACAGGAGCACCTTGATTCCAATTACATAGCGGCATGGTTTGTTCCTGAACTGAAAGACGCGGCAGTGGTGAACAGCGGAGTTTCGCGCTGGCATAACTTTTATGTGGAAGGCCTTAACTGGCTGGCTATTCATGAAGGCATCGACGGAATTTATATTGATGATGTTGCTTTCGACCGCACAACAATGAAGCGGGTCAGGAAAGTTTTGGACCGTAACCGCCAGGGAGCAATTATCGATCTGCATTCAGCTAACCAGTATAATGTAAAGGATGGATTTGCCAGTAGCACAAACCTGTATCTTGAGCATTTTCCTTATTTAAACAGGCTTTGGTTTGGCGAATATTTTAATTACAACGAAAAACCAGATTACTGGCTCACCGAAATTTCGGGCATTCCTTACGGCTTAATGGGCGAAATGTTGCAGGATGGCGGCAACGCATGGCGTGGAATGATTTTTGGAATGACAGCCCGTCTGCCCTGGTCCGGCGACCCGACTCCGGTATGGAGAATTATGGATAATTTCGGGATACAAGGAAGCCAGATGATCGGCTATTGGGTTCCGGATTGTCCCGTAAAAACCAATAATCCGAATGTAATCTGTACTGTGTATAAAAAAGATAAAAAATCGCTGATCTCGATCGCAAGCTGGGATAAAGATAAAACTGATGTTAAACTGTTGATAGATTGGAAAGCCTTAGATATTTCACCTGAAAAAGCTACCCTAACCGCTTTTGGATCTAAGGATTTCCAACCTGCTGCAACTTTTAGCCCTGATCAGAAAATTCCTGTTGAGCCGGGTAAAGGGTGGATGCTGGTGCTTGAAGAAAAATAATTGGCTAACCAGACAGATATTAATTTCTCATTTGTAAATTATCCGATTGAAGTACTTATTTTAAACACTTTTGGCATTTGCCAAATTTAGTTGCTTACGGTATTCGGTGGGTGTAACACCTTTCACTACTTTAAAGAATTTGTTAAAGTTGGCAAGGTTGTTATACCCACTCTGGTAACAGGCATCAGCTACGGTATATTTATCATTGAGCAAGAGTTTACAGGCATTCCCGATTCTCAGTTCGTTCAGAAACTGAAAAACTGACTTTTGGGTACGGCTTTTGAAAAAACGACAAAAAGCTGTAGGAGTCATATTGCACTCGGCTGAAACTTCAGCAAGGCTGATGTTCCTCTGGTAATTCTTCATTAAGAAGGCAAAGGCAGCACCTAAACGGAATGAATCCTTCTCTTCAAAATCATTTTTATACGATAAGCTTGCAAGATATTTGTATTCGTTAGATTGAGAGAGAATATCAATGGCACTTAAAATCTTAAGTATTTTTTTTAATCCATCTTTTTCCGAAATACCTGCAAGTATTCCTGTGACTTGCTTATGGGTTTCGCCAAAAAATTTTAAGCCTCTTGTTGCTCTTCGGATAAGTTCCTGGGCAGGTCGAATAACTGAATCCTCATCTGATAGGTTCAGCAAAAAATCAGGCGGAAAATATATTACAGTAGCGCGGGCGCGTAGTCCGGAATTTTTCAGGAAAACAGCATCATTCTGATAAATATGCGAAACGTTTGGCCCCATAAATACCAGTTCACCAGCTTCAAAACTACTTACATTGTCGCCAACAATACGGATGCCATAACTCTCTTCGACCCAAACCAATTCGCAATGCTGATGAAAATGGAATGGACTGTCCAGATACGGAGTGTCAATTTTTTTAAAATGGATGGCAACATTCCCCGTTACGCCTACAACAATTAACTGTGCCCTCATAAGGATATGTGATTATTTGGTTTTAATTTCTTTAAAAACTTAATCAATTCAACGTAAAATAATCATTGCATTTTCATTGACTTATCTTTTTTACTCTTATTTCCAAAATCAAAGTTTGGTGAAAAAGCTTTTCTTAATCTTTATTAATCGCGGCTAATGATGAAAATGGTCAATTTTGCACTGCTATATTAGCAATAAATTGTCTTGAATGCCAGTTTCTGCTAAAATAATTTAAATAGCTGTTAAAATACTTGGAAGAATCTTTAAGTTTGTTAATTATTTTTGCGATATAGAATATTGGTTACAGAAAAAAGTACAAGTACAAACTTGGGAAACGTGGATGGAATTCTTGTATACACTGGTTGGTTTGGTTGAGATGGATTAGGGAGGAGAGTTTTTCCTCCCTTTTCTATGAATTTTATATTTGAATAATCTTTTGAGTATTGAAAATGATAAGCGTAAAAAGTAAATCCAATGAATAATATAACAAGCACACAACCGGTTCAAAAACTATGGGAAACTGATGATGAGCTCTTTCATATAGTTCGAACAGAACTCTATGCAGCAGTTGTTGGAGATATTATGGACAAACTTGGTTATCTTCACCAGTTTCTACCGCCACAAATAAAACCTTTAAGGCAGGATATGTTTATAATCGGAAGGGCAATGACAGTGCTTGAGGCAGACATGTTCGACAAAAACGGGAACAAAAACCAGTTACCCGAAAAGCCTTTTGGATTTATGTTGGAGGCGTTGGACGATTTAAGAAAAGATGAGATCTACATCTGTTCCGGGGCATCTCCTGATTATGCCCTATGGGGCGAACTGATGAGCACACGTGCCTTAAAACTTGGGGCTGCCGGGGCCGTTGTTGATGGCTATTCGAGAGATACAAATGGTATTTTAAATTTGAATTTCCCTACTTTTTCATATGGACGCTATGCGCAGGATCAGGCACCTCGTGGCAAAGTGGTTGATTTTAGGGTGCCACTCGAAATTAATGGTGTAAAAGTTAATCCGGGCGATATTGTGCTTGGCGACAATGACGGCGTTTGTATTGTGCCCAAAGAAATAGAAGTTGAGGTATTTACCCTTGCGATAGAAAAGGCAAGAGGAGAAAAAATGGTTCAGAAAAAGATAGAAGAAGGTATGAGTGCAAAAGATGCATTCGAGAAATATGGTATCATGTAATTCAATCAAATAAATGAATAAAATGATTTATGCATACATAAGCAGCTTGTTCCTTTTGGCAGCAATCCTGTTTATTCCTTACCCTGTTATTTCACAGATTCAGCGTATCGAAGGTTTCGAAATACCTCAACTTTCTCCGCGCCCCTTTGATGTTAATGGCGTGAAACTTGCCCAGTTATCATTAAATGGAACATGGGATTTTCAGATTTCAGGCAGTAAGATAAAGCATACAATTAAAGTACCCGGCGAATGGGAAATGCAGGGTTTTACTGTTAATGAAGGCGAAACTGCCCTGTACAGCTGCGAAATGAGTATCCCTTCCGATTGGCGAGGCAAACGCATAAAACTTCGGTTCGATGGGGTAAGCTCACATTGCGTAGTGAAAGTAAACAGCATGCAGGTAGTCGAACATGAAGGAAGTTTTGTACCTTTTGAAGTTGATATAACAAATGCATTAAACAGCATTCAAAATATATTGGAGGTTGAAGTTCAGTCTCTGACAATAAGTGATCGTTTGGCATGCACTTCTCAATACGCCGTGCATACAGTTGGCGGCATTCTGCGGAAAGTAACTTTATTTGCTTTGCCGACTGTGAACATTTCGGATCAGGTTATTACAACTACTTTTGATAGCAAATTCAAAAATTCAAAACTTAATATAGCTTATACAATAGCAAACGAATCCTTAGCAAATGTTAAATTAACTCTCAAGTATCGCCTTTTGGATAAGGCAGGACTGGTTGTGAGTAAAGAGACTTCTTCTGTCGCATGTAATACTAAGAATTCAGTTAGCAGTATTTTTTCACAGGAACTCAAGAATCCCCAAAAATGGGATCCCGAACATCCTTATCTCTATACTCTGATTACAGATTTATATCAGGATGGTAAACTTCTTCAAACAATTCAGCAGAAGATTGGTTTCAGGCAGATTGAGATAGAGGGCAACCAGTTGATGGTGAATGGAATGCCGATTAAGCTGCATGGCGTAAACCGTCATGAAATATACCCTCTGACCGGGCGCAGTATCACCCCTGAATTGTGCCGGATGGATGCTGAGCTTTTCCGTGTTGCAAACTGCAATTACATACGCACCTCGCACTACCCGCCTTCGGAAGAATTTCTGGACGCTGCCGACGAATTGGGCTTATTTGTCGAAAGTGAATCGTCACTTTGCTGGATACAGCATGGTGCTTCTCCCATCTGGAAAAAATGGAACTATCTCGATCTACGGTACCTTCCATTCATGGTTCAGGCAAATGTGGAAAAAGTAATAGCCGAGCGCAATCATCCTTCCATTATCATTTGGTCGCTGGGTAATGAATCGCGATGGAGCCCGTTATGGGCAAAAGTTAATGAGGTGGTAAAACAACTGGATCCTTCGCGCCCGACCACCTTTCACGATCAGTGCTGGGGCGGGTTTAATAATGCCGGCAGCAAGGCAGACATTGCCATATACCATTACCCCGGAACTAATGGGCCTGCTGCATGCGATACGGTGAAAAGGCCTGTATTGTTTGGCGAATACGCACATTTATCGTGTTACAACCGGACCGAACTGGCTACCGATCCCGGTATCCGCGATGCATACGGCGCGCCGTTGGTGCAGATGTACGATTCAATGTACCATCACCCGGGCTGCCTGGGAGGTGCTATCTGGAGTGGAATCGATGATATTTCTCATATGCCCGACGGACGGATAATCGGATATGGCCCCTGGGGCCCTGTTGATGGCTGGCGGCGGACAAAACCGGAATATTTTGGTATGAAAAAATCGTATTCTACTGTTGTTGTCACAAATCTTAATATTGCTTTAGTCGAAAACGATGTTTTGAAACTGATTATCGAAAACAGGTTTGATTTTACAAATATGAACGAGGTTCCAATTAGTTGTAAAGTGGATGGCATACCAGTAGTGATAAATGTAAACATTGCACCGCATAGTAAAGGGATAATTAATATTCCCGTCACTTCTGATTCAAAAGAAGTGTATATTTCTTTTACCGATCCAAGAGGATTTACAGCCAATGAGGAAATAATAATTCTAAAAAAAGAAGAGCCGGTAAACAGGGACAAAGTAGAAGTATCAGTGTTAGAAAATGATGCTGCAATAACTGTTCAGCAAGGCAGAGTAACCTACCAGATAAGCAAGATGAATGGAATTATTCTTTCTGCAAAAAAAGATGATAGGCAGATACTTAGCCAGGGGCCTGTGTTTGGTATTGTTCCTATGAATAATGATGATGGAGGCAAACCCAATGTTGCCGGTGAAACGTATCAGAATAATATTCACCCGCTAAAGAATTATCCTTTGTATACGCTGTTTGCTAACAATATTTCAGTTAAAAAGCAGAATGACGGGGTGATAATCGACATGGAAGTAATATATCTGGATGCAAAAGGGCGGCAATCCTATTTTTTCGGGAATGATGGAAAAGTTACCTCAGAATATGAAGTAAAGTACACCGGCAATGATACTTTGCCCCGGCAATATGGTATGATAATGCAACTGCCTGCAAATTTTGATAAACTCAGCTGGAAGCGGAAAGGTGATTTTAGTCTGTTTCCTTCCAATGATATAGGGCGAAACGAAGGAGAAGCCTATCTGAAAGCAAAACAAATGCGCTCAGTCGAAGAGCCAGGGATAGTGCCTGTATGCGACTGGAAGGACGATGCAAATGATTTGGGTTCCAATGATTTTCGTTCGACAAAGCGGTATATTTATAAGGCTTTATTATCGGATAAAGAGAATAATGGTATTCAAATTATTTCTGACGGAAAACAATCCGTCCGGAGCTGGTTGCAGGATGAACATATTCAACTACTTATTGCTGATTACTGCAACAATGGTTCAGAACCTTTCTACGGCTCACCTCATTCGGATGGCAGGATTAATATTAAGAATAAAACTCTGGCAGGAAGAGTTACTTTTGTTATTAGGTAAAAAAGTAAAAATACTATTTAGGATGAAAATAACAGATGTAAAAGTTTGGTTGGTTGAAGGTGTTAAATACAACTGGACTTTGTTGAAAATTTATACCGATACCGGCCATACTGGTGTGGGTGAGGCTACTAACTGGCCGGGCAGTCCAATTGTTTTTCATGCCGCAAAGCATGTGGGGGAACGCATCATAGGTCTTGATCCTATGAAAACGGATTTCATCTGGACAAAGCTTTACCGTGATCTTAATTGGATGGGACCATATGGTGCCAGTCTGTGTGCCATAAGTGGTATTGATATGGCTCTGCTTGATCTAAAAGGGAAAGTTTTGGGTACGCCATGTTATGAATTATTGGGTGGAGCATATCGAAAAGATATCTTATTATATGCCAATTACTGGTTTACAGGCGGTGGTCATAACGAAAGCGATTATGCCGATCAGGCCAGGAAAGTTAAAGCAGCAGGTTTTACAGGATTGAAGTTTGATCCGTTTGCCCATACTAATTATTTGTATGGTGAAGACCTTTCTTCAAATCTTACCTTAACATCCCAACAGCAGGATTTAGCATTTAATGTAAGTAAAGCGGTACGCAATGCTGTGGGTCCTGACTTTGATATTATGATTGAAACCCATGCCATGCTTAATTTCCGGGTTGCGGTAAAAATGGCTCAGCGTTTATCTGACCTGGATATCACGTGGTACGAAGAGCCTGCAGGGCCTGAAAGTGCCGATACACTCAGAGCAATGCGTGAACGAATTCCATCTAATGTTTCTATCTGTGTGGGCGAAAGGCATTATACACGTCATGGCATTCGTCCGTTGCTGGAGAAAAATGTCTGTGATATTATCATGCCGGATATTACCCGTTGTGGCGGCCCAAGCGAAATGAAACGCATGGCTACTATGATGGAGGCTTACAATGTTTTATTGGCTCCGCATAATCCGAACGGCCCTTTATCAACGCTTGCGAGTGCCCAGGTTTGTGCATCAGTACCGAATTTCTTCAGGCAGGAATTTATGTTTAATGATGTGCCCTGGCGCGACACAGTAATTACACATCCGATAAAGGACATGATTCAGAATGGCTCTCTCCAATTGTCCGACAGGCCTGGCCTGGGAGTTGACCTGGTGGAAGAGGAAATGGAAAAGCACCCTGGGATTTTGAAGCCAAGAGATGGATTTTATGTTTAGGGAAAATAGTGTTTTCGGATTAATGAAAAAAAGCCTTCTTAAAACCACTTAAAAACCCGGTCGAAAACTATTCTGAAATGTTAAAACCTTCATCTCTTTCTGAATAAGTTTTCATAATCGTTTTTATCTCTGCCGGATTCAAAAAGAAAATAAAAGTATGGCTGACAAGCAATTTCAGAAAAGTAAATCGAACCAAATTCTTAAGCACACATAATAATGATTAGAAACTTATTCATTCTTTCTTTAATTGTTCCTGTGTTTTTCCACGGATTGGTTTCGGGTGGCTTGCCTCCAACAAAAAAGATGTATGTTTCTCAATATAAAGGGGTATTCACTACTCCTCCTCAAAAAGTACCTACACTAAAAACTCCCGACGGACCGATTGCCGGTAATGGCGATGTGGGCATAGTATATGCAGGTCCGCCCGAAAAACAAAACTTTTATTTTTCAAAGAATGATTTTTGGAAAACCAAACGTGGCTATCCCGAAGGAGGCGTCTGTCTTCCGGGAGGTTTAATGATTGCTGTAGATGCGCTTAAAGGTGCTTCCTATTACGCTGAACAATCCATTGATAACGGGACGATAACTTCCGTTTTCAGGAAAGGAGCATTAACATGGAAACTTAAAGCATGGGTAGCAGCTACTGAAAACATTGTTGTGATTGAACTTTCGGCTGAAGGAGAACCCTGCACAGTGAACCTTGATTTTTGGGCAAAAGAAGGCAATGAATCCAGAACGGAATCCGGGGTTAAAGATGGATTTTACTGGTTTAGTCGCCACTTCGATGCCCATGGACTTGATTGGCCTACACACTTAACCGCTTCAATGAAGATTATGGGAGCCGCCAGCAGCAATTTCCTGCTTAAACCATCGGGTAAAGTTCAGCTTATTGTTGGATTCTGCACTAACCACGACAAGATAGATTATTTTGAGGAGGCTTTCCGGAAAGTGAAAAATGTTTCAGAAGCATCGTTGAGCCAGTTGCGAACAGAACATGAGAAGTGGTGGTCTGCATTTTGGTCCGAATCAAAGGTTGAGATTGGTGATACACTGATTGAAAAACATTATTATGGCTCACAATACTTGCTGGCTTCATGTAGCCGCAATAAACAATTTCCTCCTGGCTTATGGGGCAATTCATTAACCATGGATGCTGCATTTGATGCATGGCAGGGTGATTACCATACTAACTACAACTTCCAGGCACCATGGTGGGGAGCATATTCATCCAACCACATTGCACTTTCGGATCCATATGATGCGCCGATATTGGATTACATGGAAAGCGCAAAAAAACATGCCAGTGAGTATCTGAACTGCAGGGGTGTATATTTCCCGGTGGGTATTGGTCCAAAAGGGTTCTGCTCATCCATGTTTCCTCTTACTTCTGAAAAGATGAAACAGTATTATGATACCGGTGAAACAGGCATTGAAGGCGGATATATGTTCCTTGGCCAGAAAAGTAATGCCGTATTCTGCACCGCAAATATGTTTATGCGCTTTTACAATACCTACGATATAGGCTATGCTCATAAAGTTTACCCGTTTATAAAAGAGGTTGCCTATTTCTGGGAGGATTACCTCAAGCTCGAAAACAACAGATACATGATTTATAATGACTGTTTCTGGGAAGTTGGACCATGGGAAGGCAAAGATTGGAAAAACGGATACGGAGATATCAATCCTACTGTTTCATTGGGAATGCTCCGCATGCTGTTCAATGGAATTTGTGAAATGAGCAGTTTCCTCAACCTGGATGCAGACCATCGCGAAAAATGGCAGCAAATTCTTGCACATTTAAGTCCTATTCCCATGGTTGAAACAAATGATGGTATCCGTATCTTAGCCTGCGAAGGAGGCAATGGATCAGGCTCACGAACACTTCCAGGTTTTGGCAGGGTGATGATGCATGGCCTGACTTTCCCAACAGGTGTTTGCGGGGTTAAAACGGACTCCGCTTTTGCAGGAATTTTACGGAAAGAGATCGGCCGCTGGGGCAAAGAACCTATGGGCGACGCGGACTGGGATAATTTGGGAAATGGATTTGAAACTTATTTCACATCGGCAGCTCGGGTAGAGTATAATCCAGCTTCAATTCTGGTTAAACTAAAAGAACGGATTTTAAAAACAAACTTGCCAAACCTTTGGGTTACGCAATCCGGCGGAGGTATCGAAACACTGAGTGCAATTCCTTCATGCATCAATGAAATGCTGCTTCAGGGGTACGAAGGTATCATCCGCGTTTTCCCGGTATGGCCTGCAAACAAGGATGCAAAGTTCGAAACTTTGAGAACATACGGCGCTTTTCTTGTTTCTTCCGAAATAAAAAACGGATCAGTTCAGTATATTAAAATTATAAGCGAAAAAGGCAGGAAGAGTATAATAGAAAACCCATGGAAAGGGAAGGACGTTATAGTGGAAAGTAATCAGCAACGCCCCAAAACTATATCAGGCAACAGCTTGGTAGTTGATACTAAGGTTGATGAGTGCTTAACCATTCATCCTGTCGAAGATTAAATGGTTTCACATGTATGATTTTCTCGGTGAACAGGGATTGCCTGAGAATGAATATAAACTGGAGAGAAAAATGAATTGTTGCATGATTTTAAAATGAAAACTATGAATAAGATATTTCTTGTTTTTACATTCTCACTAATACAGCTTTATACTGTTGCCCAACCAACGCAGCACGATTTGCATTTTACTTCACTTGCAAAACAATGGGATGAAGCTGTTCCGTTGGGAAATGGAATGCTTGGTGCCTTAATATGGCAGAAAGCAGATCACCTGCGTTTCTCTCTCGACAGGGCCGATCTTTGGGATATGCGTCCCATGAAGGATCTTCATCGCAAGGAATTCAGCTATGAATGGGTAACCGGGCAAGTAAAGAAAAATGAGTATGCCATTGTGCAGCAATACTTCGATGAGCCTTATGATAACGAACCGGGTCCTTCGAAAATTCCGGGAGGAGCTTTAGAGTTTGATACTAAAAACTGGGGAAATGTTCAGTCGGTTCATTTGTTCCTGCAAAACTCAGTTTGTGAAGTAAAGTGGACAAATGGTATTGTACTTAAAACTTTTGTGCATGCCACACAACCCATTGGCTGGTTCCGATTCGAAAATATAAGTTCTGATTTTACGCCTCAATTAATAGCCCCCAAATACCAGGGCGAGGTAAAGGTATCAGGAGATCCTGTGGGAGGAGATGATTTGTCACGGCTGGGTTACAAACAGGGTAACATCCTACAGCAAGGGAACAGTATTACCTATCAGCAGGAAGGCTGGGGCGGATTTACTTACGAAATCAATGTGCGTTGGAAAAAAATTAATGCCACAACTATGGAAGGCGTTTGGAGCATTTCTTCCCGTTATCCTCAGAAGAAAATAAATGAGGCAGCATCAGTAACAACTCAAAATGCGTTGAAGCATAATTTTTCTGATGATTTTGAATCTCATATTCTCTGGTGGAAAAATTTCTGGAACAAATCTTCTATTCAGTTGCCGGATTCTTTATTGGAAAAACAATGGTACCTTGAGCAGTATAAATTCGGATCGGCATCCCGCAGAGGAGCACCGCCAATTTCACTACAGGCAGTCTGGACAGCGGATAACGGACGATTGCCTCCGTGGAAAGGTGACTATCATCACGATCTGAATACTCAGTTAAGTTATTGGCCGTGTTACAGTGGAAACCACCTGGAAGAAGGGCTTGCATACCTGGATAACCTGGATGCAAATAAAACCAATTACAAACGCTACACAAAGTTGTATTTTGGTAAAGATGGGTTAGCTGTACCGGGTGTAACCACTTTGGATGGAACCGAAATGGGCGGGTGGATACAATATTCACTTTCGCCAGCTGTATCATCTTGGCTGGCACAGCATTACTATCTGCAATGGCGATACAGCATGGACAAAGAATTCCTCACTCACAGAGCATATCCATGGATAAAAGAGGTTGCGGCATTTCTCGAAAATGTAACTGTGAAAGATGAGAATGGTCTGAGGGAATTGCCAATCAGTTCCAGCCCCGAAATAAATGACAATGATATTACAGCCTGGTTTCCTAAGAACACAAATTATGACCTGGCATTGATGAAGTTCACATTTAAAGCTGCCGCAGAAACAGCCGATGAATTGGGATTGAAAAATGAGTCAGCACACTGGAGAAAGATTTTTGCAGAGTTTGGTGAGTATGCGCTTTCGGCAAACAATGAACTGATGTTTTCGCCAACCATGGCTTACAATCAGTCGCACCGGCATTTTTCAAATATGATGGCGGTACATCCGTTAGGTCTAATAAAATGGGAAGATGGTCCCGAAGCGCAATCTATCATTCAAAACTCAATACATTTGCTCGACAGCATCGGCCCGGATTTATGGTGCGGTTATTCGTATTCGTGGCTGGCAAATATAAAAGCACGTGCAAAAGATGGCGAAGGAGCTTCAAAGGATTTAACCATTTTTGCAAAAGCATTTTGCTCTGTAAACAGTTTCCATTTAAACGGAGATCAGACAAAATCAGGGTATTCGAAATTTCAATACCGTCCGTTTACACTCGAAGGTAATTTTGCATTTGCTGCCGGA
>JBBRYZ010000033.1:0-31952 GCA_038237165.1 Bacteroidales bacterium
AATAATCCTCACTATTGAAAAAGCTCATAGTATATCTGAAATTCAAAATGTAAGGAAACTTGTTGGTTTTAAATCCTATTACAGAATCCGTATTGGAGATTACAGGCTGGGATTTGAAAAAATCAATGATGAAACTATTCGGTTATAATAATTTCCCATCGAAAAGATATTTATAAATTATTCCCATGAAAGGTATATGAGTAAACCTTTCAGAACATATTATAGTCATCCTTTACTTAGGGTTTTTATTAAAAGGCGAACTATTTTCCTTTAACTTTTAACTATTTCCCTTTCTCACTGTTAACTCCCTGAACACCTCCTCAAGATTATGTTCCTCCCGATGAAGCGACAATAATGTCAGGTTGTTTTCAACTGCAAATTTATTGATCCGTGGCCTGATATCTTCACCTGATTTTGCCTCCAGCTTCCACGAAAGTTCATTTATCTTTACTACTTTGGCAACTCCGGGAATACTCTGCAGAAGTTTTTCGGTAGTTGTAGTTTCAAATTCAACGGTCACAATATCATGCGATTGATTTTCGGATAAGATAGCAGTGGTATCGTCGGCTACAATTTTGCCAAGGTTAATTATGATAGCCCGGCTGCAAACTGCTTCCACTTCCTGCATAATGTGTGTCGAAAGTATTACAGTCTTTTCCTTCCCGATTCCTTTTATAAGTTCTCGAATTTCGAGTAGCTGGTTCGGATCAAGCCCTGATGTTGGCTCATCAAGTATCAGAACTTCGGGGTTATGGATCAAAGCCTGTGCAAGCCCGACCCGCTGCCGGTATCCTTTCGAGAGGGTACCTATCTTTTTATTCTGCTCAGGACCCAATCCTGTTATTTCTATCATTTCGCGAATCCGACCCTTTGTTGCTTTTCCAAGTTTATGAATGCCGGCTATAAATTCAAGGTATTCCTTAATGTACATATCAAGGTAAAGCGGGTTGTGTTCAGGCAGATAGCCTACTATTTTTTTAACTTCTTCAGTATCCGAAATTACATCATGTCCATAAATGGAAGCTGTGCCTACAGTAGGAGGGATGTAACCGGTAAGTATTTTCATCAGTGTTGATTTTCCTGCGCCATTTGGTCCGAGCAAACCAACAACTTCGCCTTTACCAATAGTAAAACTCACATTATCCAGCACGATCTGTGTGCCATATACCTTAATGATATCGCGGGTTATAATAGACATTTGCTGTTTTTTTATGAATATGCAAACTTACAAAAAATAGGTGTAGCGGGGAGGGTTATTTGTGTGGGAAGTCAGATTGCAAAAGTAATTTAGCGAATCTATTCCATTCTCCAAATTTCACCATGTTTAATGCATGACTTGCTGATTTTCAACTATCCATAAATAAATTCTTTTCAAATTTCATTATACGCACTTTTTTTACAATACATATACTTTTTTGAGTACTTTTGCACTCTCATTTTTGAAACTCAAAAGACACTTCCGGGCTTGCCTAAAAGTATTCAACAAAATATTGTGAATAAGTCTTTGGAATTTCAAATTATAATAATACCTTTGCACCCCTTTTTATCCCTAAGAGGGATAATTTGATTAACAGCATATTACTCAGCACGATGAACACTTTAAGCTACAAATCAGTCACACCAAAAGCCGCCGATATCAAGAAGGAATGGGTTTTGGTAGACGCCGAAAACGAAATTCTGGGCCGTATGGCAACAACTGTTGCCAGGATTCTGCGCGGTAAAACCAAACCCAGCTATACCCCTCATCTGGATTGTGGTGACAATGTCATCATCATCAACGCTGAAAAGATTCGTCTTACCGGCAAAAAGATGAATGACAAGGTGTACCTTCATTATTCAGGACATCCTGGCGGACAAAAAGCCAATACTCCCCGTATAATGCTGAATAAAAAACCTACCTATGTGGTTGAAGAAGCCGTTCGCGGTATGCTTCCAAAAACCAAGCTGGGTGCTGAATTGTTCCGTAACCTGCGTGTATTTGCCGGTCCTGAGCATACACACGAAGCACAGCAACCTAAAAAGATTAACATTAACGAAATTAAATAAATACAATGGAGATTACTAATGCATTAGGTAGGCGTAAATGTGCTGTCGCACGTGTTTACATTAAGGAAGGCACCGGTGTCATCCTTGTTAACGGACGCGATTATAAAGAATATTTCCCAACTGCAATTTTGCAGAATACAGTTCAGCAGGCTTTCGAAATTTCAGCAACCGTTGGAACTTTCGATGTAACTGCCAACCTCCACGGAGGTGGTGTTAAGGGCCAGGCCGAAGCATTGAGGCTGGGTATTTCACGCGCTCTTTGCGAACTCGATCCTGAACGTCGTCCTGCACTGAAGGCTGAAGGCCTGATGCGTCGTGACCCACGTATGGTTGAACGTAAGAAATTCGGACAGAAGAAAGCACGTAAACGCTTCCAGTTCAGCAAGCGTTAATATTGAAAATGAAGGTAGTTTAGTATCTAAATTGCCAGGACTCCTGTACATCGTACCGGGCTACCTGGCAATTGTGACATTAAAGAATGTAAACTAATTAAATCAGGAGATAAATTAAATGGCAAGAACAACATTTGACGAATTACTCGATTCAGGCGCACACTTTGGTCACCTGAAACGTAAATGGAATCCAAACATGGCTCCCTACATCTTTATGGAGCGCAACGGAATCCACATCATCGACCTTTACAAAACCATTGCTAAAATCGATGAAGCAGCTGCGGCAATCAAGCAGATTTCAAAATCAGGAAAACGCATCCTTTTCGTTGCCACCAAAAAACAGGCAAAGGAATTGGTTTCCGAATTGGTTCGTCCAACCAATATGCCTTACGTAACTGAGCGCTGGCCGGGCGGAATGCTTACCAACTTTGCAACTATCCGTAAAGCGGTTAAGAAAATGTCATCTATCGATAAACTTATGGTTAGCCCTGCTTTCCTTGGTATTTCGAAACGTGAGCGCCTGCAGATTACCCGCGAGCGTGCCAAACTCGAAAAGAATCTTGGTTCAATCGCCGACCTGAACAAACTTCCTTCAGCTGTTTTCGTGGTTGATATCATGAAAGAACATATTGCTATTGCTGAAGCCCGCAAACTTAACATACCTACTTTCGCTATAGTTGATACCAACAGCGATCCTAACCTTGTTGATTTCCCGATCCCGGCTAACGACGATGCTTCAAAATCAATTGCGCTTATCATCAAAAAAATGATTGAGGCAATCGAAGAAGGAAACAGCGAACGTAAACTAGATCGTGACAAACGCGACGAAGAAGGTGAAGAAGGCGAAGAACATGCCACCGCCGCAGTAAGTGATGATGACGATGACGATGCACGCGAAGTAGCACGTAAAAAACGTGTAGCTGCCGGCCTTGAACCTGCTGAAGGTGATGACCGCAAACGTCCGCGCAAACCTATCGCTCGCAAACCTGCTCCAGGAGCCGCACGCAAACCGCGTCCGTAATACTATAAAAATCATATTATAATTGTCATAAACCTGTACCTCAACGTACGGGTTTATGTAATTATAACAGTAAATAACAAATTGAAAGAAAATAACAATGGCTACTATTACAGCATCAGAAGTAAATAAACTACGCCAGATGACCGGCGCAGGAATGATGGATTGCAAAAATGCTTTGGTTGAATCAGAAGGTGATTTCGAAAAGGCAATTGATACGTTACGCAAAAAAGGTCAGAAACTGGCTCTTAAACGTGCCGACCGGGATGCAAACCAAGGATTTGTAGTTGCTAAAACTACCGAAGATAAAAAGTTCGCTGCAGTAATCATGCTGAACTGCGAAACTGACTTTGTTGCAAAAAACCAGGAGTTTATTGATTATGCCAACAAACTTATTGATGTGGCAATTACAGCAAAACCTGCTTCACTCGAAGCTTTACTTGCATTGACTATTGATGGTCGCACCATTTCCGATGGTGTTATTGATCTTACCGGTAAAACCGGAGAGAAAATGCAACTTTCACACTACGATTTTGTTGAAGCTCCTTTAGCAGTTGCTTACAACCATTTTGGCAACCGTCTGGCTGCTATCTTAGGTTTAAATAAGACTGACGTTGCCGGTATTGAAGATGTAGCTAAACACGTTGCTATGCAGATCGCAGCTATGGCTCCAGTTGCTTTGGATAAAGACGGCGTAGATGCTGAAACTATTGCACGCGAAATTGAAGTTGGCAAGGATCAGGCACGTGAAGAAGGAAAAGCTGAGGAAATGCTTGAGAAGATTGCTTTAGGTAAACTGAACAAGTTCTATAAAGAAAACACTTTGCTTAATCAGGAATTCATCAACGATTCGAAAATGACGATTCGCGAATACCTGCAGAAAGCTGACAAAGACCTTACTGTAACAGCTTTCAAACGTTTACAGCTAGGCGCATAACAAGATCATTTTTTTTTTTTGAAAAGTCCCGTCCGAAAAGGCGGGATTTTTTTGTTGGCGCGATTTCTAATCGCGCTTAAACCAGATAATTTATCAAATTCAAGGATTTGTAAAGATTCAAAATCTATTTACCTGTTTTTTCTTCCCATATTTTCGGATTCCTATCAGTGCTTATTACAGCTAAAACTTCAACAGTGTTGTTTTCAAGATTAATGTAGAAATGGACCAAGTAGGGAAATCTCTTTACAGGGACACAACGAATTTCTTTATAACGGATGGTATAAATTTGAGCATCATTTTTAAGCCTGTTTATTTGTTTAATGGAAGTTTCCTTAAATTTCCTACCAAGTCCTGCCTGTTGCTCATCGTACCATTTCATAATGCTAATGATATCACATAGCGCATCTGGTTCGATTTTTACTTTGTATTCCTTCATCAGGCTTATAGCGTTTTTTTTGCTTCATCCCAGTCCAAAAGCCTTTCCGGATTTTCTCGAGTCATGTCAAATCGCTCCATAACCAATTTTTGATGGGCATCCGGGACATCATAATTATTTTTTTCTTTTTTTAAAGCGAAATCGAGCAAGTTTTTGATCGCATTGATCAGATCAATATCGTTCACCTCCTTAAATTGCTCTATTATAATTGCTTTTTGAGACTGTATGTCCATGATAATAGTAATTTCAGATTAGTACTTCAGATTAGAAAATTAATTTCTTTGAACAAGGCAATAACAAAATTACAAAACAATAGGCACAGAGTTCAATTTCCTGGTAATAAAAGTTTCCATTATGATGGACTTAATCTGGTGATTCCCAATAATTCGAAAGTAACGATTCGCGAATGCTTACAGAAAGCCTGCAAAGATCTTACTACAACTTCTTTCAAACTTTACAATTAGGCGCAAAACAAACGCACTTTTTGTGGGCGCGATTTGTAATCGCGCCTTAACACGAAACGGAAATTTGTAAATATGTTTGAATCCAGTTCTCATATTATTTACAATGGGATTTTAAACATTTTATCCATACAAGAGATTGGACTAATTATAATCCAAACTATCAAATTGAGCGCACAATGATAATAGCCTCAATTGTTGCAAAACATGAGGAGTGCATAATTGAATGTTCTAATATTGGTTTTGTTTACGTCCTTACCAAACGATAAACATATCTGAACAAGGTGAAAAGTAATGTAAAGATTAAACCAATAGAAATGATTTTCCAAAGAAGCTCAAAAATATTCATTTCATTTTTTATTAATACATGTAGTTTTCATTATAAGTTAATGTGCATATACTTGAAAAGTAATATTTTAGCAAATCAGATACCAGGAAGTTAGGCTGAATCTGGATTCTAATTTTCATTTCACCAAACAAAAAGCCCTGCAGGGGGACCGCAGGGTTTTTCGCAAAAGAAAAATGTAGAAGTATGTTAGATTAAGGGAGTAACTTTTTAATAATTTCCGAAATCATCTTATTATCGGCTTTACCTGCAACCAATTTGGTTGAAATGCCCATCACTTTTCCCATGTCCTTTATGCCGGTTGCACCGGTTTCGGCAATCACTTTTTTAACAATAGCAATAACATCATCATCGCTTAGTTGCTCTGGAAGGTATTTTTCGATAATAGCAGCCTGGAAAATTTCGGGTTCGGCAAGATCGGGGCGACCCTGAGCCTTGTAAATCTCAGCGCTTTCGCGGCGCTGTTTTACCAGGCGTTGCAACATCTTTAATTCAACAGTCTCAGGAATAATTCCACCGGTAACATCCTTACCTGTTTTTTCGAGCAGTAAAGCAGCTTTAATGGATCGCAAGGCTTCAAGTTTATCCTTGTCCTTGTGGATCATTGCCTGCTTTATGTCCTCGTTGATGAGTAATTCCAGTTCCATTGTCATCTTTATTTAATCCACATTATCATGTAGGAATGAATTATTCTCCCTCAGTCCGGTCTTGTTGTTTGCATCAGTTCCAAGTGTATAACGTGAAACGTTGCTGTCGCTGGCCTGGCCTGATTCAGGTAAGTCCACATTGCGGCGCATATAGGCAGGAACACGCTCCATCTCTTCCACATTGGAAGGACTAAGCGTTTTGTGGCTTAGGTTTTTAAGTTTGTTGATTCGATCCAGACGTTGATCTTCCTGTTCAATACTCGGTTTTTCAACAGGAGTATGCACGTAAACCGGAGTTTTTATTTCAGGTTTCGAAACCGGATTCACAATTTCAAATTCCGGTTCCTGATTGAAGAAGGACCTGATTTCAAGTGGCTCTGCATTCTGAATGCTCTTCTCGGAAGTTTTTTCAGTTTTATCAGAAGTATTGTCGCTGAAAAGTGTTGTAGGAACATTAGTTACTGATGCCTCAGGAGCAGACCATACATGCTCTTCGGTGTGCTTTAGCGGTGCAACAGGTTCTATTACCATCTGAACCTCAGTAATAGGCTCAACTTTTACGGAAGCCTGTGGCGCATACAACATATTTCTGGAATCGTCGAGATTATGCTTTGTTACAACCGGCTTGTTAAATCCTGTAGCTATAAGAGTTATCGAAATTTCGTCTTCGAGATTGTCATCTACGCCATCGCCCCATATTACATTGGCATCTTCACCGGTGCGGGAAGTTATGTAGCCGGTAATATCGTTAAGTTCTTCGAGGGAAATTTCATTTTTACCCGAAGTGATATACAGCAATACATTTGCAGCACCTTTAATATCGGTATCATCAAGAAGTGGTGAGTTTAACGCCATCTCAACAGCTTTGGTTGCGCGGTCAGGACCGTTAGCGATACCTGATCCCATTATAGCTTTACCACTTCCCTGCATTACCGTTTTCACATCTTCAAAGTCAACGTTTATACGACCGGTAACAGTTATGATTTCAGCAATTCCTTTGGCTGCGATTGTCAGAACGTTATCTGCTTTCCCGAATGCCTGGCTCAGTTTCATGTCGCCTTGCATATCGAGCAACTTGTCGTTACAGATTACAAGTGTAGTATCTACATATTTTTTCAGCTCTTCGATACCGGCTGTAGCCTGTAATTCGCGCTTCCGTCCTTCGAAACTGAAAGGCTTTGTAATAATACCAACTGTTAATATCCCCAGTTCTTTGGCAATCTGAGCAATAATTGGAGTTGCACCTGTACCGGTTCCTCCGCCCATTCCTGCGGTGATAAACAACATGGAAGTATTGGTGGAAAGGATTTCCCTGATCTCATCAGCGATTAAAATAGCTGCGTCGCGACCAACCGTAGGATTGGCACCGGCGCCTAAACCAGTGTTCCCAAGCCGTATTTTATTAGGTACTTCACACTTGTTAAGCGATTGAGAATCAGTATTGCAGATATAAAAATCCACTCCTTTGATTCCTTGGGTGTACATATACGAAACAGCGTTGCTGCCGCCGCCACCTACACCTATTACTTTTAT
Source organism: Bacteroidales bacterium (assembly GCA_038237165.1). Taxonomy (GTDB): domain Bacteria; phylum Bacteroidota; class Bacteroidia; order Bacteroidales; family UBA4417; genus UBA4417. The sequence continues at coordinate 7,817 of JBBRYZ010000033.1, forward strand.
GATTGGGGCCTGTTCGTCGGGCCTGTCGAATTTTAGCATTTCAGTCATTTTTCTCCCCCTAAAATTAAATGTTTAATAATTGCGTTACTTTCGGTTGTTTAAAAATTTACTAACAAAATGAGTGTTAATTATTAACTTAATCCTTCCCCGAAAAACTTGTCTAGCCAGTCGGAAACTTTGTTGGATTTTGGTTTTACTGGTTTAACTTCTTTTTCAGGAGTTTCTGCTTTGGTAGTATCGTTTTTAATCCGCGATACATCTGTGCGCTGCATACCCATCAGCACTAAACCTAAGCCTGTTGAATACATCGGGCTTGTCATTTCATCAGCTGAATTGGCTGCTAGATGTTCGTTCGGGTAGCCGATACGGGTGTCCATTCCTGTTATAAATTGCGTGAGTTGTTCGATGTGTTTGAGCATTGCGCCACCACCCGTTAAAACAATACCTGCAATTAATCTTTTTTCGAGACCGGAGCTTTTAATTTCCTGATAGACGGCTTCGATAATTTCCTCCATCCTCGCCTGGATGATCTTAGCCAGGTTTTTGAGTGTGATTTCTTTTGGCGCACGACCCCTCAACCCGGGTATCGCAACAACTTCTTCGGCACGGTTTTCACTAGCCAGTGCTGATCCGAATTTTACTTTCAGATCTTCAGCATGTTTTTTAATAATGCTGCAGCCGGCTTTAATATCTTCGGTTATGATTTCACCACCGAATGGAATTACAGCTGTATGCCTGATGATCCCATCAAGGAAAATTGCCACATCCGTTGTTCCGCCACCTATATCTACCAAAACTACACCAGCTTCTTTTTCATCCATGCTTAACACTGCCTCTGCTGATGCCAGCGGCTGCAATATCAAATGCTGAAGGTTATAGCCTGATTTCTCGATGCATTTCATGATATTCTGGGCGGCCGAAGTCTGGGCTGTTACGATGTGAAAACTGGCTCCCATCTGGTGACCCAGCATTCCTTTCGGATCTTTTACACCAGCTTCCCCATCGATAATGAACTCCTGTGGCAGAACATCAATGATCTTTTCGCCGGGATTCATAGCAATGTTATAAATGCTGGAGGTAAACTGGTCGATATCGGCCTGGCTTATTTCTGTTTCAGGATTTGGCCTTATGGTGCTGGCTCTGTGCTGTATGCTGCGGATATGCTGCCCGGCAATACCCACATTTACCGTACGAATGGTAACTTTAGAGTGCATCTGAGCCTCAGCTATCGCAGTTTGAATGGAGTTAACCGTGTTTTCAATGTTGGTGATAACTCCACGGCGAACGCCAATGGATTCGGTATGGCCGTAGCCCAATACCTCGATCTTGCCGAATTCGTTGCGGCGACCCGCAATGGCGGCAATTTTTGTTGTTCCGATATCTAATCCGACTACGATTTCCGATGACATAGCTTTAAATTTATTTTGTGCAAACTACTTGATTTTTATATTCCAGGTTCAATTTCCCATATTTATTCCAACCGGTTTTCACCAGGCCTTGTTTATAGAAACTCATCAGGTTTTCAAGCTTTTCGGCTGCATCAGTAGTATCTCCCATATAAACAATATGTGATCCTGCTTTTGTAACCAGTTGAATTTTCCTGTTATTTGTAATATAAACCTGTTCGATAAGCGCTTTCAACGTACTATCGGCACTGATAATGCCGGCCAGTTTATGAATATCATAAAGGCTTTTCAGTTTATCACGAAGTAACTTATTGGAATCAGGAACTGAATAAATGTTTTTGCCATCTTTCAAAGGACTATCTATATTGCCTGAAGCAATTAGAGTTTTGTATGGATAAGCTGAATTTACGGGCATAATTCGACCATTCCGGTCAAGGTAATGTTCCTGGCCTTCCGCTGTATAATATCTAATAACTGCCATACATTGATCTGCTTTAATCATCACATCTCCTTCAACAGTAATAAGCACATCCGTATTTTCGAGGTAAGGATTCTTTTTTAAAAAAGCGGTTATCCCGGTTACATCTACCTCACCAATTGTCTTGGTTTGCAGTTTGCCGAACTTTTGGGTTATTTGAGCCATCAGGTCGTTGCCACTGATCAAAGGCTGTGATCCTCTGTAATCAATCCGGCAGGTAATGCCCAGGCACTGCTTTACTTTATGCGATTCATTGGCAAAACCCATCATTACCACAACTCCCGCTGCAATGGCGACCCAAAGGGTAATGAACAATATTTTTACCAATATCTTCATGCTAATTATTTTTAACATTACTGAAAAAAGTTTCGATCGGTTCAACCAATGTGTCGATATCACCGGCTCCCATTGTAATCAGTACTTCAATATGTTTTCCTGTGAAATAACCGGGAATTTCTGTTTTTTGAACCAGGTGTTTATTGTTGTGATGTATCAGCGAAATCAGCATTTCCGAATCAATTCCGGGAATAGGAAGCTCGCGCGCTGGATAAATAGGCAGAAGTATTATTTCATCCAGCAAGGATAAACTCAGTGCAAACTCCTCGGCGAAATCGCGGGTACGAGTGAACAAATGTGGCTGAAAAATACCTGTAAGTTTACGTTCTGGGAACATTGCCCTTGCTGAACGTATGCAGGCTTTTATCTCTTCGGGATGATGTGCATAATCATCGATGTATACCATATTGGGCTCATTCAAACGTATATCGAAACGGCGTTTTACACCTTTAAAAGTCGAAATAGCTTTACTCATTTCATCCGGTGTAGAACCAGCGAGAGTGGCTGCTGCCAGTGCCGCAACTGCATTTTCGACATTATATAAACCCGGTATTCCAAGCACCATGTTATTGATTTTTCCGCCCGGATAATTGAAATCGAAATGATAGAGACCATCCACGAGCCTAAGATCTGAGGCATAGAAATCAGCCGTCTCATTCACTGCATATCTGAAAACTTTAGCGCCAACCGAAAGTTGCAGTGGGAGATCGAGGTCCTTTTTAATGATCAAAGATCCTTGCGGAACAATATTGCTTGTGAAACTTGTAAATGCTTCATGAACAGCTGCAAGGTTATTGTAAATATCAAGGTGATCGGAATCAATACTTGTAATGATGGCAATAGTTGGATGCAGATGAAGAAATGACCTGTCGTATTCATCAGCCTCAACCACCATAAGTGGTGACGTTTCAGAAATCAGGAAGTTGCTATCGAAATTTCTTGAGATTCCGCCCAGAAAAGCCTGACAACCCATGCTGGATTGTTGCAGCAGGTACGAAACCAAGCAGGAAGTTGTGGTTTTTCCATGTGTTCCCGCACAGGCAATTGTTTTGTATTCGGACGAAAGCATACCAAGTACTTCGGCACGTTTCATCATTCGTACTCCGCTTTTTTTAAGATATTGCAGCTCTGTATTTGAAGCAGGAATGGCCGGAGTATAAACTACAAGCCCTGTTTCGGCAGGGATCTGCGAAATATCTTCGTGGTAATGAATGATCATTCCTTCACTCTCAAGACTTAAAGTGAGTGAAGTACAAGTGCGGTCGTATCCATGAACCTGGTAACCTTTGGCGATAAAATACCGTGCCAGCGCACTCATGCCGATGCCGCCGATGCCAAGGAAATAGATACTATGTTCTTTAATTCGTAACAACATTTACTAATTTGTTATTTCTTTGATTTTAGGACAAGTTCAAACACAAGTTCAGCAATTTGCTGTGCTGAATTCCTGATTGCCATTGCACTTATATTTGAACTCAGGGTTTTCTGTTCCGAAATGCTCGAAGCGAGTGCAGTTATAGTATTTACAAGAGTTGCTGGTGCTTCCGAATCTTTAACCAGGATTGCTGCTTTGCGCGATGATAAAGCAAGTGCGTTTTTGGTTTGATGATCTTCGGCCACATTTGGTGATGGAACAAGTATGGACGGTTTTCCCGTCAGACACAACTCTGAAATAGCGATAGCTCCGGCTCTTGAAACTACAATATCAGCGGCAGTGTATGCTTTGTCCATTTCTTTTATAAACGGCAAGGTGATAATGCCTTTTACTTTGTAATCCTTCACCGTGTTTTCTGCCTTTTCAGCAAATGCTTTTCCTGTTTGCCAGATCAGCTGTATGTTTTCATTTGCCAGTATTCCTACTCCTGCCTCAATACTCTGATTTATTGTACGGGCGCCCAAACTTCCCCCGACCACAAGCAATGTAATCTTGTCTTCACCCAGGTTGAATAGTTTTAAAGCTTCCGGTTTAAGATTGTTATTAAACTCGATATCATGCCTTACAGGATTGCCGGTGAGCCTGATTTTGGATGCAGGGAAGAATTTTTCCATTCCTTCGTAAGCCACGCAAATTATATTGGCTTTAGCGGCCAGCATTTTATTGGTAATGCCTGGAAATGAATTTTGTTCCTGTATAACTGTTGGTATTCCAAGCCAGGAAGCCATTCGCAATGTTGGCCCTGAAGCATAACCTCCGGTCCCAATTACCACATCGGGTTTAAATGATTTTATTATTTTACGCGCATGGTATAAACTTGAAATTACTTTGAACGGGAACAATAGGTTGTCAGCGGTAAGACGTCGTTGAAGTCCGCTAATCCAAAGACCTTCAATCGGATATCCTGCTGCCGGAACTTTTTCCATTTCCATACGACCTTTTGCGCCGACAAAAAGTATTTCAGCCAATGGTGCCGCTGCCTTTATGGCATTAGCTATCGCCACAGCCGGGAATATATGCCCGCCTGTGCCGCCTCCGCTGAGGATAACCCGTATGTTGTCAGACTGCTGCATATTCAGTATCAGTTGTGTCGTCTTTAGGTGCCTCTACCTCGTCCATTTCTTTACTTACACTCAAAATGATTCCGATGGCAATACTTGTAAACCATATGCTGGTTCCGCCCATGCTCACCAATGGCAATGGCTGGCCGGTAACAGGAACCAGGTGAACTGCCACTGCCATGTTTGCAAATGCCTGAATAATCAGACTTATCGTTACTCCAATGGCCAGCAATGCCCCGAAGTTTCCCGGAGCTTTAATGGCAATCCGAATACCACGGAACAGTAAAATCAGGTACATCAGAATTATTGTGATTGCGCCAATTACGCCATATTCTTCAATAATAATTGCGAAAATGAAATCGTTAAAAGGATTGGGAAGGAAATTTTTCTGCATGCTGTTTCCCGGCAATTTACCGACAAAACCTCCATTTGCAATTGCAATTTTTGCCTGGTCAACCTGGAAAGTCTCATCACTGTCGCCTTTCCCTCCGAAATTTTCAATACGGTTCTGCCATGTGCCAAGGCGGCCACTTGATTTTGGTGAAACCATCAGTATAGTTACGAGCAAGGCAACCCCTGCAATTCCTATTCCTGCAAGCGCCAGTAGGTACTTGAATTTCACACCTCCGATAAACATCAGAACTATGCACGTAACAAACAGGATAACTGCAGTTGATAAATTGGCGGGTAAAATCAATCCGCAAATGATTAATATTGGTGTGAGAATTGGAATGAATGCAGCCTTCAGATCCTTTATATTTGACTGTTTTTTTGCCAGCATACTTGCCACATACATTATGAGCGCCAGCTTTGCAAGATCCGAAGGCTGGAAGGTGATACTGGTTCCCGGCAAGGTTGTCCAGCGGGCTGCTTCGTTGCGCACTTCCCCGAATAGTAACGTATAAAGCAACAAAGGCGCAGCAATAAAGATAAGCAGCATCGATATTCGGGCATAATATACATACTTTATTTTATGCGCGGCATACATCAATACTAATCCAAAAGCAAGTAGCCCCAAATGCCTGAACAGGTAATGTTCGGTATTACCGTGCTCGAACCGGTAAGCCAACGTGGTGGTGGAACTGTAAACGGCCAGTAAAGAGAATAAAGAGAGTATAATTACAACTCCCCATATTACTTTATCTCCACGTATCTTCGGAACTATCTGAATCATTTCCTGGCTTTATTGTTGTGTTATTTTTATAAATTTTTGACGGCTTGTCTGAATTTATCGCCGCGCTCTTCATAGTTTTCAAACAAGTCGTAACTGGCACATGCCGGCGAAAGCAGCACTGTATCTCCTTTTTTGCCTATGGTATAGGCTGTTAGCACAGCTTGCTCGGCCGACTGGGTTTCATAAATTGCCTGTACCTTATCGGCATAGCGGCTAATGATTTTGCTGTTATCAGTACCAAGGCAAATAATTGCTTTCACCTTATTTGCGACAAGTTTATCTAGCTTAGTATAATCATTGCCTTTATCAACACCACCAGCGATCCAAATCACGGGCGAATCCATTGTTTCGAGGGCATACCATGCACTGTTAACATTTGTAGCCTTGGAATCATTGATAAAATCAATGCCATGGATACGTGCAACATACTCGAGGCGATGTGGTACATTTTCAAAAGCACTGAGCGACTGGCGGATACTTTCCTTGCGGATATCGACCAGGCTGGCGCCGATTGAAGCGGCCATCGAATTGTACACATTGTGTTTGCCTTGTAAGGCGAGTTCTTCCAATGTCATGGTAAAGTGGTTGTTATTTGTGTTTATATGTATTTTATTTTCAAAACAATAGGCATTCGCTGAGGTATTTCCGGGTTGAGAGGTTGTAGTGTAAATCCGCACTTGCAGGTTTCGCCTGCTTACTTCGGCTGCACTTACTTCGTCATCCAGGCAATATATAAAGGCATCTTCATTAGTTTGATTCCTTGTAATTCTGAATTTCGAGTCAATGTAGTTTTCAAATTTGTAATCGTATCGATCCATGTGATCATGAGTGATGTTAGTGAGTATGGCGATTTCGGCTTTGAAATCGAACATGCTGTCGAGCTGAAAGGAGCTGATTTCGAGCACATACCAATCGAAATCATGAGTTGCTACTTGCATCGCAAAGCTTTCGCCTACATTACCGCCAAGCCCTACATTTATCCCCGCGTTTTTCAGGATGTGATAAAGTAGGAGCGTTGTGGTTGTTTTGCCGTTGGAGCCGGTAATGCATATTTTACGTGCATTGGTATATCGCGCTGCAAATTCAATCTCGGAAATTACCGGTATTGCTTTAGCTTTGATTTTTTTAACCAGTGGTGTTGTAAGCGGAATTCCCGGACTGATGATAACTTCATCGGCATTAAGAATTTGATCTTCGGTATGTTTGCCCTCTTCGAATGCTATTTCATGATGAGAAAGAACGTTTTTGTATTTTTCTTTAATCGTACCGGAATCGGATAACCAAACCCTGAATCCTTGTTTTATAGCCAACACTGCTGCTCCTGTCCCGCTTTCGCCTGCGCCCAGTATGGCTATTTTTTTAGTCATTGCTATAGGCTTTACCTGATTTTTAGTGTCATAATCGTAAGTAGAGCTAGTGCAATGCCAATGATCATGAATCGCATTACAATCTTTGGTTCGGCATAGCCTTTTTTCTGGTAATGATGGTGAAGTGGAGCCATGAGGAAAATCCTTTTTCCTTCGCCTGTTTTCTTCCTGCTATATTTGAAGTAAGCAACCTGGATTACTACCGATAGATTTTCAGCGATAAATATCCCACACAACACAGGGATAAGTAGTTCTTTGCGGATCATAATGGCAAATGCTGCGATGATGCCGCCCAATGCCAGGCTGCCGGTATCGCCCATAAAAACCTGTGCGGGATATGAGTTATACCAGAGAAATCCTGTACAGGCTCCTACCAGCGCGCTGGTGAAAACCATGAGTTCGCCGGTATTCGGAATGAACATGATGTTGAGATAATCGGCAAATACAATATTGCCGCTAACCCAGGCTAATAAACCAAGTGTAATTGCTATTATGGCCGAAGTTCCTGTCGCCAGCCCATCCATTCCATCGGTGAGATTGGCTCCGTTGGATATTGCAGTGATAATAAATATCACCATTGGGATAAAAATCAGCCATGCATACTTCCTATAATCTTCACCAACCCATTTTAAAAGTATAGCGTAATCAAATTCATTGTTTTTCAGGAATGGAATGGTAGTTTTAGTTGATTTTTCAGGCTTTGTTCTGAATTTTTTATTGTGATCCCTTATTTGTTCAAAAGCAGTGAGTGCTTCGGGCTTAACAGTTGTTGATACAACTTTTTTTTCAGGAACACGCTCGCGAATTACTATGGCCGGGTGAAAATACAATACAGAGCCTACAACCAGACCGGCAACAATTTGTCCCAGAATCTTGAATCTTCCAGCCAGTCCTTCTTTGTTTTTTTTGAAGACCTTGATGTAGTCATCGAGGAAGCCAATCAGCCCAAGCCAGACGGTTACAAAAAGCATCAGCAATATGTATATATTCAGGATTTTGGCAAATAGGAGAGTAGGAATAAGAACAGCTCCAAGAATGATCAGCCCACCCATAGTTGGCGTTCCGGTTTTTGCCATCTGGCCTTCGAGTCCGAGTTCGCGTACAGTTTCACCTATTTGTTTGGTGCGCAGGTAATTAATGATTCTTTTGCCATAAACAAGCGAAATGAAAAGCGAAAATATCGTTGCCATAGCCGCACGGAACGAAATGAATTGAAACAATCCGCCTCCGGGAATATGGTAAGCTTTATCAAGCCATGTAAAAAGATAATACAGCATATGGTTTCTAGCTTTTTGTTTGTTAGAGCAGGTATTGTTTTAATATTTCCTTATCGTCGAAATGGTGTTTTACCCCGTTTACTTCCTGGTACTTTTCGTGGCCTTTTCCTGCAATCAGGATTATATCATTATCACGGGTCATGGCACAGGCTATCCGGATGGCATCATGCCGGTCAGTAATGTTCTGTACGTTACGGGCAAATTCCTTTTCAACACCGGCAAGCATTTCCGAAATAATTTGCTCAGGCACTTCGCTACGCGGATTATCCGAAGTAAGTATCACTCTGTCGCTGAGCCGGGCTGCGATGCGGGCCATTACAGGACGTTTGGTTTTGTCCCTGTCGCCGCCACAGCCAACAACGGTAATCAGCATTTCGTTGCCTTTGCGAAGCTGGTTGATGGTTTCGAGCACATTCTGCAAGGCATCGGGTGTATGCGCATAGTCAACAATTCCAATTATTCCCTGGGGCGATTTGATATAATCGAAACGGCCTTCAACACTTTCGAGATTACTGAGTATTGTCAGCACTTCCAACGGATCCTGCTCCAACAAAACACCAGCTGCATAAACGGCCAAAAGGTTGTAACCGTTGAATTTGCCAACCAGACGGCACCAGATTTCATTTCCATCAAGGTCAAGATGTAAACCATCGAGCGGAGCTTCAATGATCTTGCCTTTAAAATCAGCCATTTTCTGAAAGCTGTATGTGCTCTTTGCCGCTTTAGTATTCTGAAGCATTACCAGACCATTGCGGTCATCAGCGTTGGTAAGGGCAAATGCTGTGGCAGGCAACTCGTCAAAAAAGCGCTTCTTGGCTTTCAGGTATTCTTCAAAAGTTTTATGAAAATCAAGATGATCGTGTGTGATATTTGAAAAGATTCCTCCTGCGAAAGTCAGACCGGAAATCCGGTTCTGAACGATGGCATGCGAACTAACCTCCATAAAGCAATAGCTGCATCCGTTTTCGACCATGTGGTTCAAAAGCTGATTGAGATGTATGGCATCAGGCGTAGTATGTGTGGATGGAATTATTTCGTCGTCAATACGATTTAGTATGGTTGAAAGCAATCCTGTATGATACCCAAGTTCTCTGAAAAGGTTGAAAAGAAGCGTAACTGTTGTTGTCTTTCCGTTGGTACCGGTTATTCCTACAAGTTTCAGTTTTTTTGAAGGATTTTCGAACCAGTTTGAAGCAATGGCACCTGAAGAGTAACTACTGTCATCAACCTTTATATAAGTTACCTTTTCATTAATATTTTCAGGAAGATTTTCGCAAACTACTGCAGTGGCGCCACTCTCAATTACCTGATTAATAAAAGTGTGACCATCGACCCTGGTTCCTTTTACGGCAAAAAACATACTTCCTGCCTTAACCTCGCGCGAATCATAGGTTATGCCGCTGATATTCATATCAGTAGCACCTATTATTTGCTTGGTGTTAACGTGTTGGAGTAATTCAGCCAGGGATTTCATGTATTCTTTTATTGACTTTTATTGTTAGTTATAGATTTATTTTGGAAAACCAAGGTTCAAAAGAATCGGTGTGCCGGGTATTATTTTACTTCCTGCCGGAATCGATTGCTTGTTAACCAGCCCGACGCCATTGATCTGAACTTTAACGCCCAGTTTTTCGAGCCTGAAAACAGCATCACTGGCACCCATTCCGATTACACTTGGTATGGTCGTTTGTGCATAAGCCACTGATGCAAAGCGGGTTCCCGTGCTGTCGCTGACCTTTGTTATCCATTCGCCTCCGCTAGGATTGCCCATTGAATATCCAAGCCATTTGGTGAGGTACTGTATATCGTGCGTATTGCCAGCCAGCATTGGATTACTGCGGACTGAATTTGTGGTGTCAACCCAGTTCATTCCAACCTCAGGATCGGTTGCATAAATGCGGTCGGCAATTTCCCGGAATACAGGTGCTGAAATTGCCCCGCCGTAATATTCTCCTATTGTTGGATTGTTAATTACAACGATGCACGAATATTTGGGATTATCGGCTGGAAAGTATCCAACAAATGATCCTTTGTAGTTTACCTTGTTGTAGCCTCCGCTGTTCTGGGCTACCTGTGCCGTTCCGGTTTTACCGGCAACTTTGTAAATAGGATTTTTTAAAGGAGAACCTGTTCCATGATCCACAACCGCTACAAGCATGATCTTGGCCATGTCAATTGCCCTTTTTGAAGCAATTTTCTGGTTTATTACCTGAGTGCCAAATGAGGTAAGCGGTAAACCACCCATACGGATTTCCTTAACGAAATGTGGCTTTACCATCACTCCGTTGTTGGCAACAGCATTGTAAAAGGTGAGTATCTGCAATGGTGTAAGTGCAACTTCATAACCGATCGACATCCATGGCAAAGAGGAATTCGACCATAAACCATCTTTCACTCCAAGTATCTGTGGCTTTCCTTCACCCTTTATTTCGAGTCCAAGCCGTTTATTGACACTAAAGCTGTGCAGCCGGTCGACAAAAGCCTGTGGGTTAGAAGCATAAGCTCTGTAGATAACTTTTGATATTCCCACGTTGGATGATTTTTCAAAAGCCCGCTGCACAGTCATTACTCCACCACCCATATGCGAATCCCGCATGGTTCGTTTGCCAAATTGAGTTATTCCTCCTGTTACATCAACTATATCGTCAAGTTTTACCTTTCCATCTTCAAAAGCGGCCAGTAATGAAAATAATTTGAAGGTGGATCCGGGTTCTGTGCTTTCACCAATGGCATAGTTGTAAAGTTCTTCGTAAGTCCCCGATTTAGTACGCCCCAGGTTGGCGATAGCACGAACTGCGCCGGTTTTAACCTCCATCAGGATGGCACATCCATGGTCGGCCTTGCTTAATTCAAGTTGTTGCAGCAAAGCTTCTTCGGCTACATCCTGAATATTAATATCAATAGTGGTGTATATATCGGCGCCGCTTACCGGGTCTATTTCATTTCCTCTGTTCATAGGGCGCCAGTTTCCATCCGGAATACGCTGGTAAAGCCTTTTACCTGCCATGCCCTGCATCTGTGCATTAAATGCGCTTTCGATACCCACATTGTTAGCATTTCCTTCCTTAAACCATCCTAATGTGCGGTAGCCCAAGTTATCGAACGGATAAACCCGCTTATTCTGAACGGTAGTAATCAGGCCACCACTGTTTTTCCCTAACCTGAAAATCGGGAATTTCCTGATTGCTTTGAGTTGGTCGAAATCAGCTTTGCGCTTTATAAGCAGGTAACGATTTTTTGATTCGCGCCCTCTTACAAGTAAGGTTTTATATTGGCCCCTGGATTTATCTTTGAAATAACCCGAGAGACAAATAGCCAGTGAGTCGACATCCGTATTAAAAACGGAATCCGGAATAAGTGGCGAAGCGGCATCCATTCGAACTTCGAACAGCGGTATAGAAGTTGCCAGCATTTCGCCGTTTACATCATATATATTGCCACGGTTGGGTTCGATAGTGAAATACTTGAGTGAAAGTTTTTCTGCTTTTGCTTTCCACATTTCACCTTCAACCAGCTGGATATAAAGGATCTTACCGATAATAGCCAGGCTTACGACAAACATAAAGCCATAAACCAGGTATACACGCGTAAGTATCGATTTCCTTGAATCCATTTATATGCCAGTTTTTTTTTGTTAGTTTTTTTCTTCCACCAGTATCTTGCGGGGAGGTGTTTTCGATTCTTTCAGCCCCCTGCTTTGTAATCTTTTGGCTATTTCAGTTTGCCTTGTAATCTGCATTAGCTTCGATTTTGTATTTACGTATTCGAAGCGTTGTTCTTCAATCTGTTTTTTTGTTTTGCTGATGCTTATGATGGTACTGTTAGCATAATTTGAGTTGAAAATGTAGAGTAAGCCAAGACTTGTCAGGAATATCAGAAAAGGTAAAAGCCCGATTACTTTGTCGCGAACCAGGAAGGAACCTTCCAGTATACTTTTTACTTTTCCTGTTGTTTTTCCTTTGCCTTTCTGTTTGTCCTTTTCTTTCCCTTTGTCTGTGCCTTCCCCCGAACCGTCCTTTTCAACCTTTACTTCCGCTGCAACTTCTTCAGCTTCAATATTTATGGTGTTGCGTAGTTCAGCCATAGTTATATTTTTTGAGCGATACGCAATTTTGCACTTCTGGAGCGTGGATTACTTTTCAGCTCCTCCGCTGCAGGTGTTATCGGCTTCCGGGTTATTGATTTAAAAGGAGCTATGATATTCCCGTAAAAATCCTTTTCGAGTATGCCTTCGGTATTGCCGGTCTTGATATAGTTCTTCACCAGCCTGTCTTCGAGCGAATGGTATGATATGATTACAAGTCTGCCGCCCGGTTTTAACGAATCTGCACATTGTTTCAGCATGGCCTGCAGCGCTCCCATTTCATCATTCAGTTCGATGCGGATTGCCTGGAAAACCTGCGCCAGGTATTTGCTTTCGTAATTATTGGGAATACAGGATTTAATAGCTTCTTTCAGTTCGCCGGTTGTGGTGATGGGTTTAACCCGTGACCTGATAATTTCTGACGCCAGTAGCCGGGCATTCGATATTTCACCGTATAATTTAAAAACCGACAGGAGTTTTTCTTCAGGATAGGTATTTACCATTTGAGCTGCCGTTATTCCCTGGCTGCGAGCCATACGCATGTCAAGCGGGCCTTCGAAACGGGTTGCAAAACCACGCTCAGGAGTATCGATCTGGTGAGATGAAATACCAAGATCTGCCAGAATACCATCCAGGGGAAATGCTTTGTGAAGACGCAGAAAGTTTTTCAGGTAGCGGAAATTCTCATTTACCAGTGTGAAGCGCTCATCGTCGAATGCATTTGCAAGTGAATCCTCATCCTGGTCAAAAGCGATCAGCCTGCCACCGGCATTGAACTTTCCTAGTATTTCCTGCGAATGGCCACCGCCTCCAAATGTAAGATCAGCATAAATCCCTGACGGATTGATGCTGAGTCCTTCAATACATTCGTGCAATAATGCGGGTTGGTGGTACATCCGGTTTTCATTCGTTGAGGTTAATATTCCCCAATATTTCTTCAGCTAATTCCGAAATATCAGTCTGGGTCTCGCTCACTACACTATCGTATTTAGCTTTATCCCAAATTTCAATGCAATCCAATTTGGCAGCAACCACTATATCTCCGGTAATTCCTGCAAATACAGCCAGGTCACGTGGTATCAGTATCCGCCCTGTGCTGTCGATTTCAAGTTCTTTTAAACCGGCATTATAGGCTCGGATAAAATCGTTATGCTTTTTTACAAACCGGTTTAACTTACTGATAATCTTGCGGCTGATCTCATCCCAATTGGATTTTGGATACAGCTCGAGGCAAGGACTGAAAATGCTGCGCTTTACTACAAACCCCTCATTCAGTGAAGCACTTACCTGGTTCTTCAATGCAACAGGAAGCAGAAATCTTCCTTTTGCATCAACGCGGCCTATGTGTTCTCCTCGTAAGGGTATCATGTATGCTTATAATTTGCCGTAAATGTACATCAAATTCCCACTTTCACCCACATTTTACCACAAAAATGTTATTAACAATACACAGAATGCCTGATAATAAAGGGATTAATAAAAAAAATATTCTGAAACAACTGGTACTATTGAATAGTTATAATGAAATATAATATTTGTAAGGGTTACAGCCTATATTTTAAATTGTCAATTTTGTTACTGCCTATTCTATGATACTAAATTATGTTCCGGAAAATCATTAATTTTGCGTTAGACAGTATAAAACAATATTGTTCAAAGCCAAATCAAAGTATGGAAGATCAGCTTGTTATCAACCAGATGGAAGATTCCTTTTTAGACCTTGAACGTATAATCGCCAATAAGAATCCAGGTTTGCTCAGGATTTTGCCCCGCTTTGTTTTGAATTACCTTAAAAAAGTGATTCACCAGGATGATTTGAATGAAATTGCCAGAAACAACCATGATTTGTATGGCCTTGATTTTCTGGACGCCTGTTTGAAAGGATTTGGTGTTAAAATAAAATATAACGGACTGGAAAATATTCCAGCCACCGGACGCTGGATAGTAGCATCAAATCATCCTTTGGGTGGACTTGACGGAATGGCTCTTATGTGGGTTATGGGAAAGATTAGAAAAGACATTGTTTTCCCGGTCAACGATCTGCTTATGAACATTAAAAATCTCAGAGGTCTTTTTATTCCTATTAACAAACATGGCTCCAACACCGGAAACGCCCGGCTGATCGATGAAACTTTTGCATCTGATAAGGCAATGCTCTTTTTTCCCGCAGGTCTTTGCTCACGCAAACAGAAAGATGGCATTTGTGATCTGGAATGGAAAAAAAGTTTCATCACCAAAGCAAGAGCTCATAAGCGGGATATTATACCTTGCTATATAAATGGCCGTAATTCCGATTGGTTCTACAATCTGGCCCGATTCAGGGCTTTCTTCGGCATAAAGGCAAACCTTGAAATGTTATACCTGGTGGATGAAATGTATAGGCAGCACGACAAAGAAATAGTGATTACTTTTGGAAAACCGATTTCTTACACTATCTTTGATAAAAAGAAAACGGATTTATCCTGGGCTCAGATTTTAAAGAACCATGTGTATTCGTTGGAGAAAGACAGGAACAGTTTATTTGTAACTGATTAATACAATGAAAGCGATGCAGGAGATAATTGAGGCAGTTGACCGTAGTTTAATTGAGAAAGAACTTACACCCGAAAGATTTGTGCGGCGTACAAACAGCGGTGGTAATGAGATTTATATTGTTACGTATCAAAACTCACCTAATATAACGAGGGAAATAGGCCGCCTGCGCGAAATTACTTTTCGTGATGCCGGTGGCGGAACCGGACTGGATTGCGACTTAGATGAATTTGATATAGAAGACGAGAACCCGTTTCAGCAGCTGTTTGTATGGGATCCCCGTGAGAAAGAAATAGTCGGAGGATACCGTTTTATTCATGGGAAAACACTTAAAAGACACGAAAACGGCAGAATTGATACGCCTACCAGCGAACTTTTTCACTTGTCGGAGAAATTTATCAAAGAATATCTTCCCCATACTATTGAACTGGGGCGGTCGTTTGTTCAGCCGAGCTACCAGCCTAACGTGAACCTTCGAAAAGGAATGTATGCACTCGATAATATCTGGAATGGTTTAGGCGCAATCCTAAATCAGAATCCTGATGTAAAATATTATTTTGGGAAAATCACCATGTACCCTCATTATAATATTGAAGCCCGTGACCTTATACTTTACTTCCTGAAGAAATATTTTGGAGATAAAAATCAACTTGTATATCCTCATGAACAGGTTATCATAAATACACCTGAAGCATTTATGGCAGAGCAATTTACTGGAGGATCATATGATAAAGATTACAAAATCCTGGTTCACCTGGTGCGCGAAAGGCACGAAAACATACCTCCCCTTGTAAATGCGTACATGAATTTATCGTCAACCATGCTTTTCTTCGGGACTTCATTAAATCCAGGATTCGGAGATGTTGAAGAGTCGGGGATTCTGGTTACGCTCGATGATGTGTATGAATTCAAGAAAGAACGGCATTTGAATATGCCCTCATAACCTAAACTGAAATTTTATGAATAACCGCAGGGCCGCTTTTATAATAAGTGCCGCCGATGTAACAGGCTGCCCGTCGCCCCGTGTACCTGAGTATGCATTTTTCGGCCGGTCGAACGTTGGTAAATCATCCCTCATTAATATGATTACCGGGGTTAAAAACCTGGCGAAAACCTCTTCGACACCCGGTAAAACCCAGTTGCTGAATTATTTCATGGTTGACGAAGATACCTGGTACCTGGTTGATCTGCCCGGTTATGGGTATGCCAAAGTTTCAAAAAAGTCGCGGAAAAACTGGGAGAAAATTATCCGCGAATATCTTTTACAGCGCAAGTCGCTGGTTTACACTTTTATCCTGGTGGATGTACGTCATGATCCGCAGAAAAGCGACCTCGAACTTATTGACTGGATGGGGGAGGAGGGATTGCCGTTTTGCCTGGTGTTTACCAAAGCCGACAAAATTTCGCGCAATGCCGTAAAAAGGAATGTGGATGAATATAAAAAGGCGCTTTCCGAAAAGTGGGAGGAACTTCCGCCGGTATTTCTCACTTCATCACATTCAGGGGAAGGCAAAAATGAAATCAATAATTTTATTGCGCTTACCAATATTGAATATGCTGCTATCACTGAGCAGAAATAAAAAAAAAGTTCCGAAAAACGCTTTCTCTGCCGTAGCATTAAAAGCGGGTTTTCAGAACTCGGGAACAGGATTTAGCTACTACTTATACAATAAGAGTAAATGGTTCTTCGAAACCAAATCCCCTTCTTTTACATAAACTTCCGCTATTGTATTGTTTTCTTGTGCAAACATGGTATTCAGCATTTTCATTGCTTCCAGGTCTAAGAGTTTATCTCCGGCTTTAACTTTCTTCCCTTTAACTGCATAAATCTTTTTAATAGTTCCGGGGATAAATGAAACCACTTTTTTGGGATCAATCGGCGCGTAAGGTTTACGGTTGAGAAACTTTTTGGTAAGCCTGGTTTTGTATTTTACATCCTCAATCATCAGGGTTTGCAATACTTCAGCTCCTGTATTTTGAGCTAAATCATCTGATGATTTGATGTCTTTTAAATTCAGACTCTTGGAGTTATCGCTTGTGGACATAATCATTTTTTAAGGTAAGATAACTATCGAAAATGACAAACGGATAATCAATTAAATTCCCCGGATTGTTGATCATCCGGAATAATTATCTGTAAGCTATTATACATTCGGGTAAATTAAAATGGTGGAATACCGTGCTTTTTCAGAGGTACGTCAACCTTTTTGTCGGCCGAAATAGATAGAGCATGAATAACCATATCACGGGTTTCATCGGGACTGATTACGGCATCTACGTAACCGTAGGCGGCAGCAACGAATGGGTTAGCAAACTTTTCCTTGTATTCTTTAATTTTAAGTTTGCGTGTTTCATCCGGGTTTTCCGACTCGGCAATCTCTTTTCTGAAAATTATATTTGCAGCGCCTTCGGGACCCATAACCGCAATTTCGGCAGTTGGCCATGCAAACACAAAGTCGGCGCGCAGGTGGCTCGAACACATAGCTATGTATCCTCCGCCATAAGCTTTGCGCGTGATAACCGTAATTTTGGGAACGGTAGCTTCGCTGTAAGCGTAAAGAACCTTGGCTCCATGACGGATAACACCGGCATGTTCCTGGTCAACGCCAGGCAAATAACCAGGTAAATCAACCAATGTAACCAAAGGAATACTGAACGCATCGCAGTAACGGATAAAACGGGCAGCCTTGTCGCTCGAATCAACATCGAGAACACCGGCGAGCACTAGTGGCTGGTTGGCAACAAAACCAACGGTATAGCCATTCATACGGGCGAAACCAATAACTATATTCTGAGCAAAAAGATCCTGAACTTCAAGGAAATCAGAGTCATCGCAAATTCCGCGGATCACGTCTTTTACATCATATGGCTGGCGCGGATTGGTGGGAAATACTTTATCGAGGCTGTATTGACGGACACGGGGTGGTTTCTTTGGAAATGGATCTGCTTTCTTCAGGTTATTCCACGGAATAAAACTGCAAAGCTTCTTGATCTGTTCAAAACATTCGATTTCGCTTTCGGCAAAGAAATGTACATTACCAGTTATTTCGGCCTGTACACGTGCGCCGCCTAATGCTTCCATTGATATGTCCTCACCCAGAACCGTTTTAATAACTTCGGGGCCGGTGATAAACATCTTTGAAATCTTATCGACCACAAAAACGAAGTCGGTCAGAGCCGGTGAATAAACTGCACCTCCGGCACAAGGTCCCAGGATCACCGAAATCTGAGGTATTACTCCGGATGCCTGTGTGTTACGGTAGAAAATTTCACCATATCCTGCAAGTGAGTTAACTCCTTCCTGAATACGTGCACCGCCTGAATCGTTAATCCCGATAAGTGGAATTTTAAGTTTCATGGCGTGATCCATAATTTTAGTGATCTTTTTGGCATGCATATAGCCAAGCGAACCTCCTGCAACTGTAAAATCCTGGGCGAAAATACAAACAGGATAATTATTGATGGATCCTGTTCCGGTAATTACACCATCGCCGGGCAGGTATTTGTCGCTCATTTCGAAATCGCGGCCGGCATGTTCAACAAACAAGTCGTATTCGTGAAATGACTTTGCATCAAGCAACGCGATGATTCGTTCGCGGGCTGTCAGCTTTCCGGTTGCTTTTTGCTTTTGGATGGCTTTATCGCCACCGCCACGCAATGCTTCCTGCATTCTGCGTTTCAGATCAGAAGATTTGGAGCTTAAGGACATAAATTTTTAGTTTGTAAATAATTTTGGGTGTCGCACACAGGCGAATTATTCATTACAGGGCAAAGATACAATTATTTAATCGTTTGTTAACGCATCAACAATGTAATTAGTGTTTCCACGATGATTCAGGTTTGTTATAATTCCTTAATTTTGAGGCTTTAAACCTATGCCATGAATATCGAAGAATTACGGGAATATTGCATCTTAAAACCCGCTGTTACCGAAAGCTTTCCTTTTGATGAATCCACGCTTGTATTTAAAGTAGCCGGAAAAATGTTTCTGCTAACCGACCTCGTGGATGCTTTTTCGATGAATGTTAAAAATAATCCTGAAAAAGTAATTGAGCTGAAGGAACAGTATTCCAGCGTTTTACCGGGCTATCATATGAGTAAAATTCACTGGATCACTGTTTTGATCGATGGGAGCATTTCGGATTCCTTAATACGGCAATGGATAGATGAATCCTACGACCTTATTATATCAGGGTTTTCACGAAAAGAGAAAACGCTTTACGCTGAAATGACCGAGGAATAGTAATTACTGAAGCGTAACATACTTTGACAGTGCATTTACCAAAGCAGCTTTCGATTGAATACCTACAAATGTTTCGACCAGCACGCCATCTCTGAAAATTAAAACTGTTGGAATTGACTGTATTCCAAACCGGTTGGCCAAGGGTCCGTTCTCATCAATATCTACTTTACCAACTTTTACTTTTCCAACCGTTTGGGTGGCAATTTCTTCAATCACTGGAGCCATCGCTTTGCAAGGCATGCACCAGGTTGCCCAGAAATCAACCATAACAACCCCTTTTCCTGTTTCGTCAGCAAAATTGTTGGTTGTAAGTGTGGTGATGTTTTTATCAGATGATCCTGATTTGCAGGATGACAGACCGATTATTAAAGAGGCAAACAGGATGATGAAGATGGTGCTTTTTTTCATTTTGGGATGTTTTGATTTGGATAAATACTTTACTTTTGTTTAATTTAATGTCACTTGTGTGATTCCTGAGCCGCCGGTTTCGAGCGAAGCATCTTCAAAATGTTTAACCTCGGGCACTCCCGAAAGATAATTCCTGATAATGTTTCGAAGTACGCCGTTACCCTTTCCGTGCAAGATACTCACTTCGGAAACGTGCAGCATAATGGCTTCGTCGATATACTTTTGAATAAATGATTCGGTTTCGTCAGCCCGCTTACCGCGGACATCGATAGTTATCCTGAAATTGGCCATACGCGCATTCATGTCATTCACCATATTCTGGTACGAAACTCCGCGGTTGACCGATTGCCTGACAGGTATTTTCCCGGACACTACTTCCAGGTTCTCAGTTTTAACTTTTAAAGTTACGGTATTAAATGCAACTGTTGCATCACGGCCATGGATTTCAATCACCTCGCCTGATTCGTGTTGTCCTTTCATCCGGACACGACTGCCTTTAATAACAGGTTTTCCCGGTTCAGCCTTAAGCGGAGGTATTACTTCTTCTTCAATTTTTGGTTCAATTGATACTGGAGGCATTTCAACTACTTTTTCGGCAAATTCCTTGATTTCGGTCCTCAATTGTTTGGTACGTGAAGCATCAGCTTGCGATTGCTTTATTTCTCTGATCGTTTTTTCAATAATCTGGTTCGATTTATTGAGGATTGTTTTTGCTTCGTTGCTGGCTTTTTCTAGAATTTCTTTCTTGCTCCGGTCTAGTTCTTCTTTTAATGATGTATAACGGCTGATCAGTCCGCTCAGCATTTCATCTGCCTGTTCAAGTTGTTTTTCTTTACGGCTCAATTCCAGCTTTTCAGCTTCCAGATCTTGCATCTGCTTATCGAAATCGAGTTTTGCATGACCAACTTTTTCTCCGGCTTTTTCGAGTACTTCTTTCGGAAACGAAATATTCAATGCAATTTCAAAAGCAAAAGAACTTCCCGGTCTGCCGGTTTTAAGGACAAAAAGAGGTTTCATGTTTTTGGTATCATAAAGCATGGCACCGTTGATAAAACCGATATGGTTCGAAGCTAACAGTTTCAGATTGGCATAATGAGTTGTTACAACCCCGTATACTTTTTTCTCATTCAGTGTCTCAAGCACGGCTTCGGCTATCGCACCTCCTGATTGAGGCTCAGTGCCGGCACCAAATTCATCAATAAGAAACAAAGTGGATTTATTGGCAATTCCCAGCAGGTTTTTAATATTATGCAAATGGCTGCTGTAGGTACTCAGATCGTTTTCAATCGATTGCTGATCACCAATATCAATAAAAATATGGTCGAAAATACCTGCTTCGGAAGTGTCGAGAACCGGAATGAGCAATCCGCATTGCAACATATATTGAAGCAATCCGACGGTTTTGAGCAGCACCGATTTCCCACCCGCATTAGGACCTGAAATAATAAGTATGCGGTTATTTTCGTCGAGCGAAATATCCGATGGAATGATTTCACGTTTTTGCTTTTTCAGCGAAAGCATTAAAAGTGGATGTCGCGCTTGTATCCAGCTGAACGATTGCTTATCCTGCAGGATCGGTTTCATGGCTCCGGTTTCGATTGCCAGTAAAGCTTTGGCTCTGAGAAAATCGAGGCGGCCTAAAAATTCCAGCGAATCTTTTAATAATTGAATATAGGGACGTAATTCGTCAGCCAGTTCAATAAGTATTTTTACAATCTCTCGTCGTTCGGCCAGTTCAAGTTCCCTGATGCTGTTGCGCAATTCAAAAACCTCGGTAGGCTCGATATATGACGTCTGACCGGTCGCCGATTCGTCGATGATGACACCGCTGATTTTACGCTTATTGTATGAATTGACAGGAATAACGGCTCGCCCGTCGCGGATGGCAATTTCGGTATCAGCCGGAACGTACTTATCGAGTTTGGCCTGTGTAAGTGCCTGGGCTATCTTTTTATCGATCTGGTGAATCATCCGTGCAAGATTTTTCCGGATATCCAGCAGGGCGACGGAGGCGTTGTCGCGGATATTTCCTTCCACATCGAGAACGCGGTTGATGCCCGATATAATTCCAGGCTCAATATATTGCCCGGCAATCAACGAATGAAGATTAGGAAAGACGTTTTCTGATGTTTCTGAAATAAATGTTTTACAATTGCTATATCCGCTGTATGAAGTTCGGAGAAGTACTAACAATTCGGTTGAAAGAAATGTACCAGGGATAAGGATATGATTTAGTTCTTCTTCAAGATCAAAATATTCAGAAGCCGGATACCCGAACACAGTGAGCATCATGGTACGGAACTCTTCGGTGATAGCGAGTTCGGTATTTATTTCATCCGGATTGTTTTTGAAAGTTATGCCCGCCACGCGTGATTTTCCACCTTCGCCAAGGCAATATCCGCCAAGCATTCGCCTGATTATATCAAAACTGGTTTTTTCTTCGAAATTGGCAGGTGAAATCACAATTTTTTTTGCAAAAATAGGCAAAATCAGCCTATGGTTTGCTTACAAGCTTGTGTGTATTTTGTTTTTTAATCATGCGCAGCACTATGAAAGAAGCAATTGCCAACAAGGCGGCCAGTGAACCGTACAAGGCAATAGGGGCGGTCTTTTTGCTGAAACCTTCTAGTGGACTGATGTCGCCCACATTCATGTAGGAAGCCCAATAGTGGGGATGTGATGTAAGATTATCGCAATTTTCGAGGTACTCAATTTTAGCCATGCGCAATGCCTCATGACGTGGTTTGCCCTGAGAAATATATTTGTAAAAGTTTTCCATGAGTTTTACTCCCGAACGGTCTTCTACAGCCCAGGCTGTCATTATGATACCTGGCACCCCGGCATAAAAGAAATCGCGCGAAAGGCTCATAATTCCTTCACCTTTGCTCATTTTTCCGGAACCCGTATTACAGGCGCTTAGCACGGCCATATCAGCATGCAGCTCCATATTTATAAGTTCGGAAGCATTAAGCATCCCATCGTTAGCCGTATCATTTTTAGGTTTAAAGAAAATCATTTTTGAATATAAAGGATTTTCGTTATTGATGATGGTATGCATAGCCAGGTGTAAAACCCTGTAATCAGCCGCATTTTTTTTAAAGGCATCTTCGGTTGCGTTTTTCCCGAGAAAAGCCTTCACATTAAAATATTCTTTCAGACTT
This sequence comes from Bacteroidales bacterium, assembly GCA_038237165.1. Taxonomy (GTDB): domain Bacteria; phylum Bacteroidota; class Bacteroidia; order Bacteroidales; family UBA4417; genus UBA4417. The sequence goes on from JBBRYZ010000033.1 coordinate 30,779, forward strand.
TTAATTTCGTCCTGTGTATTTGTAATGTTTGGTAGCGTATTGCGAAATTCTTTTCCGTTTTCATCTTTCTGATTAAGAACGGAATTGTCGGTTCCATAATCAGGCCCGAAAGCAAGTATTTCACCATTATTTTTTGTGCTCTTACGGTTTAGCTCATCGAAGAATGTAGTTGCCGAAGGAGCATAAGAAATGGCCGACTCTTTGATCAGGTATGGCAGCTTCCGGTAAGAGGACTTGGTAGTATCGGGCATTGAGGTAAGCAATATATCGAAGGAAAGATAGCCTAATTCGCCATCGGGAATAATTATAAGTTCTTTTCCCTGGATAGCCGATTTCAAAGGCAAAAGAAGTTTTTTATACAAACCGTAAGATGCCTGTACAAATTCCCTGAAATCGGAAGTAGAATAATTATTGTAGTCCTTTCCTGTTAGTTGTGTCCGTAAAACCTGAAGCTTATTGTAAAATGAACTGTCGATGGCGGCAGTAACAAGCTGGCTTTTGCCCGAAGTAATTACAAATGAATATAATGTTGAATCAGTCAGGGTGAATTCGATCAAGGCCTGTTTTGAGGAAAGCCTTTTCTTTATTTCATTGACTGAAATAACCGAATTGTCATACTTCAGGTTATAATAAGCCGGGTAATTTTTCTCGATGGATTTGATAAGTTCATCCTGTTTACGACTCAGGTCGAAAACTCTGGAATTCCACATTTTTATTTTAGTATCATCCGGTTTCGGGGCAAGTTTCTGGTCGTGGATTTGTTTGTTGTAGAAATAAATCTCTGACTTAAGACTTGCATCCTGGTTCTGCAGATTTTCGGGGATACCTCCGATGTTCTTAGCTTCTTTATCACGAAGATACGACAACAGAATAGCTGATCTTCCTTTCTCCGAAAGTATAAATGCTTCATCCAGGGCTTCGGCAGTTTTCGTTTTTTTGTAGAGTTTTATCTGTGAAACGAGTGCATTCGAAAAGGTATTTTTTTCATTGTCTGAAATAAATAACTTGCTGTTTTCATCCTGGTAGGTCGATCGGAGTCTTTCGATCATTGCCAGGCAGAGCTTGAAACTGGCTGCACTATTTTTCAGGTAATCAATCCTGCTGGTATCGGCCTGGTAAAGCTGTAGAAGCGAAGTGGCTTTATATGAAAGCGGGCTCAGAAGTGCATTATTTA